>DAICSO010000026.1:0-19006 GCA_027368075.1 bacterium | reverse complement strand
CGCCGCACTCATAATCAACGTGACCGAGGGCATAGACCCTGATATCGTGCTTGAATTCCTCAAGGGCATGGATGTCAGGGAAGTGCTGGAGGAGAACCCAAATGCCGGAAGAGTATATCTCAACGGCGATTTCATAGGATATCACGACGACCCCGGCCACCTGACTAACCAGATTCGGGGAGAGCGCAGGAAAGGGAAGCTGCCAGACGACGTGAACGTGAGATTTGACCCTGAAACCCGTGAAGTTATCATCAACTGCGACAGGGGAAGGATAAGACGCCCCCTGCTCACACTCAACAACAGTACAACAGTCATGACAAGGGACATGCTTAAAAAACTCGATAATGGAGAATACCAGCTGAAAGACCTTGTTAAGAAAGGCGCAATGGAATGGATCGACGCAGAAGAGGAAGAGAACCTGTACATTGCGGTGTATGGCTACGAATTCCCCGAAAGATGCCCCAACTGTGGAATATACCTTTACAGAAGCAAACTCGACTGGACCAATCACGGCGAGGCAGACAGCGAAAAGGTCATGCTGCAGTGCCAGGAATGCAAGGGAACATTTGAGGGAAAGAGCCTCCTTACAGAAGAACACACGCACATTGAAATAGATCCTTCATTGATTCTTGGAGTGGTCGCATCAATTACGCCGTATCCTGAGCACAATTCGTCGCCGAGGATCACCATGGCTGCAGCTATGACCAAGCAGTCCATCGGCCTTTCCAGCACGAATTTCAGGATCAGGACCGATACCAGGGGACACGTTCTTCATTACCCGCAGATCCCGCTGGTCAAGACAAAAATTATGGATTTTATCAAGTATGAGAAGAAGCCCGCTGGGCAGAATTTTGTTGTTGCAATTTTATCATACCAGGGGTACAATATCCAGGACGCACTCATAATGAACAAGGCAGCAGTAGAGAGGGGGCTTGGAAGAAGCACATTTTTCAGGACTTATACTGCAGAAGAGAGAAGGTATCCTGGCGGCCAGGAGGACAGGTTTGAAATCCCTACACACGATGTGCTCGGTGCTAGAGCTGAAGAAAGCTACAAGAACCTCGATGAAAACGGAATAATATTCCCTGAATCCTATGTTGAAGGTGCCGATGTGCTGGTAGGAAAAACATCTCCCCCGAGATTTCTAGAAGAGGGCGGGGACAAGCTGGGCCCACAGAGAAGAAGAGAATCATCCATCACCATGAGGCCCAATGAGAGTGGGTTCGTGGACAACGTAATACTCACGGTCTCGGAGAGCAACAGCAGGGTCGTGAAAATCAAGGTAAGGAGCGAGAGGATCCCTGAACTTGGAGACAAGTTTGCCTCAAGGCATGGCCAGAAAGGGGTCATAGGATCGGTTGTTCCACAGGAAGACATGCCATTTACCGAAGACGGAGTCATCCCTGATCTTGTGATAAATCCCCATGCGATTCCTTCCAGAATGACTGTTGGTCACATACTTGAGATGATTGGAGGTCAGGTCTCTGCAATGAAGGGAGAGATCATCGACGGCACAATATTCAGTGGGGAGCCTGAAAAAAGCCTCAGGGACGGGCTCAAGAAATACGGTTTCAGGCAGTCTTCCGAGGAATCGATGTACGATGGAATCACGGGCAGAAAATTTGAAGCTGACATATTTACGGGAATCATTTATTACCAGAAGCTCCACCACATGGTTGCAGGGAAGTTCCATGCAAGGTCACGCGGTCCGGTACAGATTCTTACCAGGCAGCCGACAGAGGGAAGATCAAGGCAGGGTGGACTCAGGTTTGGTGAAATGGAGCGGGATACCCTGATCGCGCACGGTGCCGCAATGGTGATCAAGGATAGGCTCCTGGACCAGAGCGACGGGACAATTCTTTACGTATGCGGAAACCAAAAATGCGGGCACATAGCGATCCTTGACAGAAGGAAGGGGACACTGAGGTGCCCGGTATGCGGAAATACGGGAAACATTCACCCTGTTGAAACAAGCTATGCTTTCAAATTGATGCGAGACGAGCTGAACTCGCTGGGTGTAATTATGAGACTAAATCTGGGTGATATGAAATGACGGGTGGAATATCTAAAAGAATAAACAGGATACAATTTGCTCTTCTCTCTCCTGAGGAGATCAGGAAGATGTCTCAGGTGAAGGTAATCACTGCCGACACATATGATGATGACGGATATCCAATTGAAAGGGGACTGATGGATCTTCATCTTGGTGTTATAGAGCCGGGACTCAAGTGCGCTACGTGCGGAGGGAAGGTAGACGAATGCCCGGGACATTTCGGCCACATCGAGCTTGCAATGCCGGTGGTTCACGTAGGATTCATTAAGGAAATCAAGACATTCCTGGACGCAACGTGCAAATCGTGCGGAAGAATTAAGCTGACAGATGACGAAATCGTGTCTTACCGGAAAAAATTCGACGCAATGAGCCTTTCATCTTCAGACCCGGAAATCATAGGCCTAATGTCCAAGAAGGTAACGGACGAGGCTTCCCAGAGAATGGTATGCCCCCACTGCGGAGTACAGCAGGTGAAGGTTATACTTGACAAGCCCACGACGTTCAGGGAGGAGGGAATAAAGGTAACTCCAAAAGAGATAAGGGAAAGGCTGGAAAGGATTCCTGATGATGACCTTATATTCTTCGGCCTTAACAAGGAAGTTGCAAGGCCCGAGTGGATGGTGCTGACGGTCCTTCTTGTCCCGCCAATAAACGTGAGGCCCTCAATCACTCTCGAAACAGGTGAGAGGAGCGAGGACGACCTGACCCACAAGCTGGTGGACATAATAAGGATCAGCCAGAGACTCAGGGAGAGCAGGGATAACGGATCTCCGCAATTAATCATTGAGGATCTGTGGGATCTGTTGCAGTTCCACGTTACAACATACTTCGACAACCAGACCGCAGGCATCCCTCCTGCAAGACACAGGTCCGGCAGGGCACTCAAGACTCTGGTCCAGAGACTGAAGGGTAAGGAAGGGAGATTCAGGTCCAACCTGTCCGGAAAGAGGGTTAATTTCTCCGCAAGGACAGTTATATCGCCGGAACCTTTCCTTTCGATCAACGAGGTTGGAGTTCCGGAGAAAGCAGCCAGAGAACTCACCGTTCCACTGACTGTGAACATCTTCAACCTGGAGAGCGTCAGGAACTTCGTCAAGAACGGACCGGCACCCAGGGACGAGTTTGGCAAATACCTTCCCGGCGTGAACTACATAATCAGGCCGGATGGGAGAAGGATCCGTGTTTCAGCGCAGAATGCAGAGGAGAACAGCAAGAGGGTTGAGGTTGGCTGGGTGGTGGAAAGACAGCTGATGGAAGGAGACATTGTGCTTTTCAACAGGCAGCCTTCACTGCACAGGATGTCCATGATGGCACACACAGTCAGGATACTGCCAGGACAGACATTCAGGTTCAACCTCGCGGTATGCACGCCATATAACGCTGATTTTGATGGTGATGAGATGAATCTGCACATCGTCCAGAAGGAAGAGGCCAGGGCAGAGGCGAGGATAATAATGAAGGTTCAGGAACAGATAATGTCACCGAGATTCGGTGGTCCTATTATCGGCGGAATACACGATCACATAACTTCCCTGTTTCTCCTGACTCACGAAAACCCGCTCTTCACTGAGGAACAGATGATCCACATAATGAGCTACGTCAATCCGGAAAAGACTCCTGTGTCAGTGGTAAAGAACGGAAAGAGATACTATCACGGGAGAGACATATTCTCTGCAGTACTTCCAGATGGGCTTAACCTGAAATTCACAAGCAAGCTCTGCGCATCTTCCAAGGCTAAATGCGAATACGAGTCAGATCCTGCAGATAAGGAAGTTGTGATCGTGAACGGCAGGATGATTCATGGCACTATCGATGAAACCGCAATAGGTCCGTTCTCAGGGATAATTATTGACAAGATATTCAGGAAGTACGGTCCAGCTGAAGCCGCAAAGTTCATTGACAGAATGACCAGGCTGGCTGTCGGGTTTATCAGCCAGAGAGGATTTTCTACCGGAATAAAAGATTACGACATACCTGAAAACGCAGTTTCAAGGATAAAGGAAATTTCTGACGAGGCAACGGTAAGGATAAACAAGCTCATAGAAACCTACAGGGAGGGCATGCTCCAGCCTGCACCCGGGAGATCCGTAGAGGAGACCCTGGAAATAGAAATTCTCTCGGTAACGGGCGGTGCAAGGGACGAGTCCGGTAAGGTAGCTAGCGCATACCTTGGCTTGACAAACCCCTCGGTCATAATGGCAAGGTCAGGTGCAAGGGCAAAGATGCTGAACATATCTGAGGTGGCAGGAATGGTTGGGCAGCAGTCCGTCAGGGGAGGAAGGCTTAACAGGGGGTACTACGGCAGAACTCTTCCGCACTTCAAGGTTGACGATATCGGCGGCAAAGCAAGGGGTTTCGTAAAATCATCATACAAGTCAGGACTTGATCCTCTGGAATATTTCCTCCACAGTATCGGGGGCCGAGAGGGACTTGTCGACACTGCGGTAAGAACATCCAGGAGCGGTTACATGCAGAGAAGGCTGATTAACGCCTTTGAAGACCTGAAGGTCGATGAAACCAGAAGCGTGCAGGACACGATTGGGACTGTCATCCAGTTCAAGTATGGGGAAGACGGAGTAGATCCTACAAGGAGCGAAAGAGGAGAGACGGTTGACCTGGATTATCTTATCTTTGATGCCGAGCAGGAGGTGCAGTGATGTCTGCAATCCTGTGGAAAGATACAAAGAAGAACATGAGGGACCTTATAAAGCACACTCCGGCTTATTACGCAGTCGAGGCTGAATTCTCCGATGTTCCGAAAGAGGGATACGTGACTACGGACCAGAAGAATTTCACCTACTACCTGAAGATTTCTGCAGTTGAAGAATACAAGCAGCAGGAAAGCATCTTCATGAAACGAAAGACCGGTCTCAAGAGCGTACTCAAAATAGAATCCGCCAGGGAAGTCGATCCGATCTCCCTAGGCGAGTTCAAGAAAGGATCCAAGCGTGTCAAGGAATTTGAGGACTTCATGACCGCAGACCGGGTACAGGCAAAGATGGAGGAAAAGTCAGCTTATGCAGAAGCCCTCGCCCCAGAGGTGAAAAAGGTAATGGAGGATGCGAGGGGATTGGGGTACGAACTCCCGGTTTCAGTTGCGACTGAACTGGCTTCTAAGCGTGACGGCATTAAGAAAGATGTCTACGATAAAGTTCTTGGCGAAATAGACAGGGACATACAGGTAAAGTCAATTGACCCCTACGAGGCTGTGGGCATAATAGCAGCACAGAGCATAGGTGAACCTGGTACACAGATGACCATGAGGACGTTCCACTTTGCCGGTGTCAGGGAAATGAATGTTACACTCGGCCTGCCAAGGCTCATAGAGATAGTTGATGCGAGAAGGATTCCCAGTACACCGTCCATGACAGTTTACCTCAACAAGGATATCGAGGAGGACGAGGAGGCAGTTCTCAAGGTTGTGAAGGAGCTTGAGAATACAACAATCATCGATGTCGCCGACATAATTACGGATGTGGCTGAGATGATCCTCACAATAAAGCCGGACCAGGCAAGAATGAAGGAGAGGCTCGTCATTCCGTCCGACCTTGCACAGGCACTGGAAAAGATGAAGGGAATCACTGTTATCAGGGGAGAAACGGAAGACAATGTTATCGTGAAACCTCAGCAGGAATCATTCAAGAAACTCTATCAGGTACAGGAACAGCTCAAGGAACTGACAATCAAGGGAATTACGGGCATTAAGCGGGCAATAGCGAGAAAGCAGAACGACGGAAAATGGATAATATACACTCAGGGTTCCAATCTCAAGGACGTCCTGCAGCTTGATGAGATAGATTCTACCAGGACTTACACAAACGACATAATAGAGATTGCGAACGTACTGGGCATTGAGGCTGGTAGAAATGCTATCTTCCGTGAATCCGCGAACACTCTTGCTGAACAGGGATTGATTGTGGACCAGAGGCACCTCATGCTTGTATCTGATATGATGACCTTTTCTGGCACTGTCAGGGCTGTAGGCAGGCAGGGCATATCAGGAAGGAAAAGCAGCGTTCTTGCGAGGGCGGCGTTTGAAATAACCACGAAGCACCTCCTCAGGGCAGGTTTGCTGGGAGAGATAGATCCCCTGACAGGAGTTGCGGAGAATATCATAGTAGGGCAGCCCATTACTCTGGGAACAGGTGCAATTAACCTTATTTATAAAGGAAACAATAAATGATTTTTCCGGCTTTTTTTGGAGACGTGTAGGTAATGAAAGAGATCACTATAGATAACAAGATAATGGGTTATATAGCCATGTTTGAAAGGATCAGCCACGCCGAGTTGAAGGAATGCCTGGAAAATGACGACATGGTACTGTTCATAGTTGGTGAAAAACGCCTTGCTGAAATTTTCAACAGAAACAAGAACATAGTGTCAGAACTGAAGGAGAAGGTCAACAAGCACATACTCCTCGCAGAATCCTCAAGGGACCTGCTGATGTTTGTCAAGAACCTCTTCTACAGGTACGGAGTCAAGGAAATAGACATAACGTGGAAGGAAAACATGACTGACATACTTGTCGCCGTTGAGACCACCGAGATCGGAAAGGCCATCGGGAAGGAAGGGAGAAACATCAAGCTACTCAAGGAAGCCGTCGGAAGGTTCTTCCCCATACACTCCCTCAACATTAAGCAGTGATACCGGTTCAGGCGTCAGGTGATTGAAGGCGCCTATTTTTCCACATCAATTATTTTTTTCCTGCTTCTGGATCCGCTGACTATGCTGACATTTGAAGTGTTAACAGAATATTTTCTTGCGATCTGCTTGATGACGTCAATATTCGCGCGGTTGTTTTCCAGGGGTTCAGTGGTGTACACATCGATCCCGTCAGGAGTCTCCGAAATTTTCCTCTCGCCGTGCCTCACTCTTACATACAGCCTCATCGTATTTCCGGGAAGCAGAAAGCAGGGATAAACCTATCACCTCTGTGCGGTCCGGAAGCTGGACTGGGCCACACAATATCCTGACGCCACTCCGTCCCCCCTCTACATGAATGATTGCACCCCCTGTGTTGATCTGTAAAGAATTATAAAGTTGCTTCAATACTCCATAATGGAACATGGGTCCATCACGGCGGAAGATTACCTCAAGATCATAGACGAACTCACAAACTACAGGGGATATGCCACCCTGAATGATATATCAAAATTCTTCTCTGTCACAAGGCAGAGTGTCTACGACGAGATGAACATACTTATTGACAAAGGCATGGTGGAAAGAACCAGCAAGGGTGAATACGTGCTCTCGGAAAAGGGAAAGCACGAAGCCAATATATTCCTCCGGAAGCATCGTATAGCAGAAATACTCCTGAGCCGAGCGCTGAATATGGGATGGGACCTTCTTGACAGCGAGGCAATGGGAATAGAGCACGGAATAACAGAAACAATAGCCAGCCTTGTGTGCGATAACTACGGATGCGAGAAATGTCCTCACGGAAATCCTGTGCCGGACATTTCGGGGAATGTCACCGAGCCGAATGATCTATCATTCCGGGAAATTGGGAAAAACAGCCAGGTGAGAGTGTCAAGGGTAATTTTTGAAAGTGATGAAGTTCTGAGGTACCTTCAATCATATTCCATAACGCCAGGTGCAGATCTTGTTGTGGGGGACGACGGAGGGGTATATTTCGGCGATGAGGGCGCAAGATCCAGAATACCGGAGGATATCGCCGCAGCCATGAAATTCTTCCCGCGGTAGGTTATAACCTGCGGTCGCCTGAATAAGAGATGAGAACTGATGGTTATCCATTGCTTTGACAGGCAATATAATAGGCGCTCCGTCCGCTTGAAGCATGAAGATACTGTAAGGATGTAGATTCATCCATATGCTGAAAATAAACTGCCCTATATCCGGAGGAAGTCAATAAACTCAAGGTCTCTGCGCTCCATTTTTATCTGGACCATCCCGATTACAATCAGGTAATTGTAATGCGGATTTGATAATACGACCCGGCGTCGAGATCAGGGCATTGTTTTAAGTAGTGATTAGATATGTAAGGACATCCTTACGTGATGCCATGATGCACTTTTTGTATTTCTGTCGCAAACCGGATATAAGCATTTTGACGGAAATATCAATGGAGGTGATCGCTTGCTTTCCATTCAGGGAGTGAAGCGTTACCTGAAATTTTTCGGCCCCGCATGGCTTGTAATGATTGCTGACATGGATGCGAGCAGCACACTTGGAGCAGCTGAGACTGGCGCGCTGTTCAGGTACGGACTCATATGGTTTATGCTGATCCTGATAATACCACTCTTTTTCATACAGGAAGCTTCCGGCAGGATTGGCACGGTAACGGAGAAGGGTCTTGGGGAGGTGATCAGGGAGAATTACAGCAAGCGTACCACAATGATCATGACTGTTCCGATGGTGGTAACCGATATGGTAACATACGCCGTAGAGTATATAGGCATTGCAATCGGATTGGAACTTCTGGGTATTTCCACGCTTCTTGCCCTTCCCCTTGTCTACATGCTTCATATCCTGATTGTTACAAAGAGGAAGTATGGCACCACGGAAATAATTCTCCTCGCAACATCCTCAGTGCTAATCGTATCTTTTGTTGCCACGCTTCTCATAAGGGGGATAGTAGCCTACAATCCAGTTTATATAGCGGCTACACCCGATTACCTGTTCATACTGGCCGTTAACGTTGGTGCGGTGATAATGCCGTTCATGCTGTTCTTCCAGACTTCCGCCACCGCAGAGAAGGTCAGCAAGGTAAGGAAAAGTGATATCTCGCTTTCCGGGCAGGGTCTGACAAGCGAGGTTTCCAGATCATTTACCAGAAATGCCCTGAGTTCGATGCGCAAGGAAACACTTGCAGGAGCAGCCGTAAGTGAATTGCTGATGGTTGTAGTTGAGATGACCATGAGCGGCGTTGGATCAGGTACAAATTTCGCATCTGCCCGTCAGCTGGCAGGTGCCCTCTCCGTGGTCGCCAACAGCTATTCCCCGTATCTCTTCGGCATAGGCCTCATAGGGGCTGCCTTCCTGGCTCTGGTTGTAATTTCCATGGGTAGCGCGTGGGGGCTTGTTGAAGCACTGGGACTTAAGAGGAACAGGGCAAATTCAGTATACATCATGGAGAGCCTACCCGCATTGATAACTGCCATGATCATTCCTCAGTCCCTGCTCATAAATGCCGTGTTATACCTACTGGTACTGTTCGTGTTTGTTCTCATAGGACCCGCTGTTATGATGGGGTTGATATCCAAGAACAGAAGGGTAATGAGGGAATACGCCACAGGAAAGAAGAGGGAAATCATGTACTGGGCCAGCTTGGCCTTTGTGGTTCTCTTTGGGATTCTAGCACTCGCTTAGCTTAATAATTCCTCCGATGCACAGCTTCTCAGTCCAGCAGTTTGTGGTATCTGCTGGCGCGTTGATTTGGCGATCAACAGGGAATATCCAGATTAGAGTTGGCACGCTGAAACTGGGACATGTTTATATTCAGCCTTCCAATGCATGTAGGCTAATCATGAATTCCAACAGCCAGGCTAATGAGAATGATCAACAGGTTCGAGTCATCCTTCCCAACAAGAGGAAGGGGGAAATGTTCGGTCTAGTTGAAAAACTGTCAGGAGCCTCAAGGCTGACTGTCATGTGCGAGGATGGATTTACAAGGAATTCCCGGATACCCGGTAAAATGAAGAAACGCATGTGGATACGGGAGCATGACCTCGTTATAGTAAAGCCGTGGGAATTTCAGAATGAGCGAGCGGATGTAGTGTACAGGTACACACAGACACAGGCAAGCTACCTGAGCAGAAATAACCTCCTGCCTGAAGTCATAAATATTTTTAAGTGAGCATGACAGAAGAAAGATCCGCACTGAAGCAGCTTATTGACTCTGGAGAATTCCTAAACAGCTTCAACATGGACCGGAAGACTTCCGGACTGGTTTTTGATAAGCGGACGCTGATGTCCATCTACGAACTCAGCAGCAGGGAAGGGATAGATTACATAGATTTCCCAATATCCAGCGGGAAGGAATCCGTTATATTCAAGGCATACATGAAGAAGAAACCCGTTGTGCTCAAGGTATACAAGATGTCTACCCTCAAGTTTTCAAATATAGGGATCTACATAGAGGGGGACTACAGATTTGCGAGGGAGAGGATAAACAGGTCAAACCTGGTATTTATCTGGGCAAAGAAGGAATATACAAACCTCGATGCGACAAGGGGTGCAGGCATCACCTGTCCCAGGCCAATAGCCTACCACAGGAATCTTCTCCTTATGTCATACATAGGCACTGCCTCTTCCCCGGCTCCCGCACTCAGGGATGCGGTTTTCGATCCCCAGCTGGTATATGGGCAGGTAAGAAGTTACATGCGAAAGCTGTATCGTGACGCAGGCTTGATTCACGCGGACCTGAGCGAATACAATATCCTGTATTACCGGAAGAAACCCTACTTCATAGACTTTGGGCAGTCAGTATCCAGGAAGCACCCATCAGCTGATTTCTTCCTCGAAAGAGACGTAAAGAATATAACGCATTATTTCATTAAGTTAGGCGTCGACTGCACGCCTGAAGACCTCATGGCATATATAAGGAGTGAAAGCTGAGTTGGAAATAGGCACGGTAAAGATACCAAAGGAACGGATACCGATAATGATCGGGAAGGAGGGCCAGACAAAGAAGGAGATTGAAACCCTTGGTGAGGTGAAGCTCTCGGTGGACTCAGTCGATGGAAACGTATCGGTCGACCAGAGAGGAGACGCGCTGAAGGCTACTCTTTCGATTAGTGCAGTGCAGGCCATAGCCAGAGGATTCAATCCGGCGATCGCAAAGACACTATTTGATGACTACATGCAGTTCATAGTAGTCTCGCTGAGAGAATTTGCGAAACCAGGTTCCAGGAGAATTGAGGAACTGAAGGGGAGAATTATAGGCAGGGATGGCAAAACAAGAAAGGTTATTGAAGATCTAACATCTACAAGGATTTCTGTATATGGGGATACGGTATCCATAATAGGGGATTATGTGTCAATCCAGTATTCACGGGAAGCCATAGCGATGATAATCGCAGGAAAGAAGCACAGGTCAGTTTACCAGTATCTTGAAAAGAGGGTAAAGGAGATAAAATTCCGGAAGATTGAGGAAACCTTTGGGTAGGCGCATGGGCCTGTATTTTCAACCCTCATAAACTGTATGAATAACTAACCGACTCCGGAAAAGGATGAAAAGACTTCTATCCGGATCTTTGAGATTATGCGCAATTCTTCAATAAGTCTTATATGAGTTTTTAGCATCTCCCTCTGAAGCGGGGTAGGGTAGTTAGGAAATCCCGACGGGCTCATAACCCGTAGATCAATGGTTCAAATCCATTCCCCGCTATTTTTTCACTGTGGGCAATATTCATCGCTTATTTTCATTACGAGATCATCAAAGTTAGACTCCCCAAGGGGTTCAGAGACCACATATCCAAGATCGCGAAGTTTCCTTGCGGTGGTATTTCCGATGGCATATACCGGTACCCGGATTTTCGGACCCGCCAGGTTTACCAGGATGGTGGCTTCCATTGGCGATGTGACGATTATTCCCGATAGTTCTGGTGAATCCATGGCATCCAGTATAAGGCTTCCATGCTGGCTTGCAGTGACTTCATATATATGGTAATCCTTCGCGTTCAAGCCTCCTCTTTTCAGCGTTTCCGGGAGTTCTGGATCAGCATTCCCGCTTCTGATAAGGGCTACTCTCTCGCCCCTGCTTAAAGTCTTCAAAATCAATCTTGCCAGTCCGGGTGAATCTTTCTGATCCGGGATGACTGCCTTCAATCCGGCCTGTTCAATTGCCTCTCCCGTCCTGTCCCCGATTGCAAAAACATTTCCACGGAAGGATCGAATCAGGTCTGGATAGTATTTCAGGAATTCCCTGACCCCAAGTGCACTTGTGAAACAGAGTGAATCCGGGCTGAACGACACTAGTTCTGCCCTTAAGGCTTCATCGTAACCAAGCGCCCTTATCTCAGTGAGCGGGATGTTTCTTATCTCGAGACATCGTACCTTAAACGTTCCTGCCTCCTTTCCGATGGGACGGGTGGAGATAAGGAACGGCATCTGGCAATCATGCTCCGAGAACGCCGTAGCCATAGCTTTTCGGGAGCTCGTTCTTTATCGAGTCAAGGTATGCTTCAAGATCATCATCATTTGTGATCACGCCCCTGAAATCCACATGATTGATCAGGTCCATAGAGTAAAATCTTGACACTACAAAATTGTAATTCTCCACGGATTTGCTTATTATTCCAACTGGTGAGGAGCACCCAAGGTTGAGCCGTTCCATGATCGATCTCTCAATTTCCATGTTTCTTCTGGTGGCGGCATCGTCAATCCTGGAAAGAATCCTAGAAACATCGCTACCTTCCTGGGAAACAACAGCTATTATGCCCTGATTCGGAGCAGGAACAAAAGCTTCTTCCGGCAGCGGGAAATGCTTCTCAGATATATTCAGCCGCTTTATTGCGGCTGTTGCGACTATTATGCCGTCATATTCCCCTGCCTTATATTTGGATATTCTGGTGTCTATGTTTCCTCTTATATTCTTTACTATAAGGTCAAATCTCTTGCCGCGTAGTTCGGCCGCCCTTCGTATGCTGGACGTTCCAATCTTGGCGCCGTATGGCAGTGATTCCAGCTGCCTTTGAGCAATAAGGGAATCCCCCGGATCCTCACGCTGGAGAACGGCCGATATCTCAAGCCCATCCGCAATCTTTGATGGGATATCCTTCGCACTGTGAACAGCACAGTCTATGTTGCCATCGAGAACAAGCTTGTTTAGTTCCCTGACAAATACTCCGACGCCCTTCAGACGATATATTGCATCTTCCCTATTCATGTCACCGGTTGAAAGATGCTCGACTATCCTGGGGGAGTATCCCGCCTCTGAAAGCAGGGATCTTACCATGCCGGCCTGAACTAGAGCCAGCTTACTTGGCCTTGTTCCTAAGGTTATCTCTTGCATTTTTTAATGATTCCTCCATCTTCAGGATTGTGGACTCTATGTCCTCGTCGCTGTGGGCGAAGCTCATGAAATTTGTCTCAAATGTGCTCGGCGGGAGATAAATACCCGCATTCAGCATCCTGTTAAAATACTGCTTGAACAAGGACCTGTCTGCCTTCATAACTTCATGGTAGTTCCGTGCATGGTTTAAGCCAAAGAACACTTGATACATTGAACCTATAGAATTTATTGCACCGTTTATATTTAATGTTTGCATAATTGATTCCAGTGCATTTACCAGCTTTTGCACCTTGCTGGCAAGTTTCCCGTAATCGCTCCCCTTGAGTATCTTTTCCCGCACGTCCCTGTATGTCCCCCTGTTCAGCTTGTTCTTGTTGTATGTCTTCTCTGCAAAACCGTAGTCCAGCACTATCTGACATGCTTTCATGAACTGCTTCCCCGTTTCCACGAGGGAAGAATCGTATGGAAGCTTCAGTTTAATAGTCCTGAACATCGATTAATAGATTAGAATAGAATATATTGACTTTTGTGTTCGCTCTCATCCCACCTTTGAAAAGGTGGGTTTTCCCGCTCACAGTGATAAGTTGAAATTGTCAAATGTGTTTAGCTTTCATGGAAAAGGAGAAAAGCAGCGGCATGGTTGTTTACAGGACTGTAAATGGAGCTAGGGAGTTTTTGCTGCTTGAACGCAAGGAGGGGTTCCTGGATTTCCCCAAGGGTCACATCGAGGCTGGAGAGACCGAAGAGGTCGCCGCGATCAGGGAGGTTGGGGAAGAAACCGGCCTGACCCTGAAGCCCATGGACGGTTTCAGGTACGTGCAGAATTACTGGTATTCGACAAGAAACGGCAGGATAAACAAGGAGGTTGTGATGTTCATTTCCCAGGCTGATTCGAATGACGAGGTGAAAATATCACATGAGCACGTAGGCTATAGGTGGCTTACCTACAACGAATGCCTATTGCACCTATCATTCAAGAACCAGATAGACATGCTCAAGGCTGCAATGGAAAAATTGGATGAAACGGATACGGGAAAGCACTGATTCCCAATCCTGCCTGGCAAGCCAGCAGCATGTTAAGTTTACTACTAAACTATTTATCCGAAGCATTAATTAACGGACAGATGTGAATGGTTCAATACAAATGGGTCGCACTCTCCAACACAACCTTGGGTGTATTAATGGCCACAATCAACGCTACAATAATACTGATTTCATTACCGGCAATTTTCAGAGGCATTGGAATAAACCCCCTGGCGTCTGGCTCTTTCGCATACCTGCTATGGATTCTGATGGGTTATATGATCGTTACCGCGGTTCTGCTGGTTACCTTCGGAAGGCTATCAGACATATTCGGAAGAACACGGTTATATACAATCGGATTCATAATTTTCACGATAGGATCGATCCTTCTTTACCTGACGCCAAGCTCCGGAGATCTCGGTGCCATGGAACTTATTGTATTTCGCCTGATACAGGGTGCCGGCGCAGCTTTCCTATTTTCAAACAGCGCTGCAATACTCACCGATGCATTCCCGTATAACGAAAGGGGAAAGGCTATCGGCATAAACATGATATCCGGGCTTGCAGGATCACTGATCGGACTCATTCTTGGAGGGATTCTGTCCGTATTTAACTGGAGATACGTATTCCTTGTAAGCGTGCCTGTTGGAATAATTGGGAGTATATGGTCAGTACTCAAGCTCAGGGATAATTCCACAAGACACAAAGACCAGAAACTTGACTATCTCGGCACAGTCCTGCTTGGAGGAGGCCTCACAATATTCCTAATTGGAATAACTTATGGGCTGATACCTTACGGAAGCAGCGATATGGGTTGGTCAAACCCCTGGGTCATAGCAGCTCTCGCCATAGGCATTGCTATGGTTATTGCGTTCCCGTTCGTCGAGAACAGGATAAAGCAGCCAATGTTTGACATGAAACTTTTCAAGAACAGGGCATTCGCATTCGGGAATTACTCAACCCTGCTTGGAACAATTGGGTACGGTGGCGCAATGTTCATGCTCATAATACTTCTTCAGGGAATCTGGCTTCCTCTTCATGGGTATTCGTATGCTTCTGTTCCATTCTGGGCAGGAATTTATATGATCCCAATGATGGCTGGTTTCCTTATAATGGGGCCTATCGGTGGTGCATTGACTGACAGGTTTGGCGCCAGGGTACTTGCAACGCTGGGAATGGTGATAGTTGCCATAGCATTCCTGGTCCTTGCAACTTTCAGCTACAATTTTAGTTACGTGCCATTCGCAGTCACGATTTTTGTTCTGGGTCTTGGAAATGGACTCTTCGCAGCGCCAAATTCCACTGCTATCATGAACTCCCTTCCTGCCCAGCAGAGGGGGGTCGGATCAGGAATGAGGGCAACAATGCAGAACACCGGACAGACTGCCAGCATGGGAATATTTTTCACGATACTCATAGTTTCCATGGCTTCCGGCCTGACCGGAGCATTTACTTCAGCCATGGCTTCTGTTCCTTCCCTAACTTCTGCCCAGGCCTCATCGCTTGGGCTGATCTTTGGACAATTGCCGCCAACCGGGGACCTGTTCTCCGCATTCCTCGGGTACAATCCCGTGCAGACCATACTCAGCTCGCTAAGTGCCGCTGGCCCGAGTGGAGCTGCCCTGGTTGGTTCACTCAACAGCACATCGGTCTATTACATGGAGGGTCTTACGGCTGCAGGGAAGACCTGGTTTCCCACAGCTATTGCACCAGCGATAATGTCCGCCCTGAGGTTTGCATTCTACTTTGGAGCCGCAATGGCTGGACTGGCAGCAGTATTCTCTGTGCTGAGGGGAAAAACATATATCTATGAACTTTACGAAAAAGCACCCACAGAAAAGATGGCAAAGGAATCTGGGACACCGTCAATAAAATCAGATAACGAAACGATGAATGCCAACTCGAAATAATCATGACCTGGCTCAGGTCAGGACACCCCGAAATCGTTATCACAATTCTTTCCAAACCTTGTGGATGAATTTTTTATCAGAAAGAAACCTTCTGAGAACAAGCTAACAATTATAGTAATCCTCTGATACTTGCGTCTTTGTTTCAGGTATTGAATTTACCTTATTGAGCCTGAGTAAGTGAAAGTTATAATATAATATAACAATTACTTATTTCAATGGAACCAATTGGATCATTCTTAACCGGGCAGAGGTTAAGCCTGGCCGAACTCCAGGATTATGTTATTGATATCATTTATGATTATTTTCATCCAGATGCACTTCTCTATGGAGGTACCGCGGTATGGAGGTGCTTCGGGGGCATGAGATTCTCCGATGACATCGACATTTATATGGATGGAAATTCGTTCAATCGATTTGTCTCAGCATTGGAAAAATATGGCCTGAGACTCCTATGGCAGGACCCGGAAATTCCAACCAGGGTTCGAATAGCCAATAATGTAACGGAACTTCTTCTGGAAACCAAGCCGGGATATGCGGAGAACGAAATGAGAACTTACGCTAGAATCGATGGCAGTACAAAGACAATCAGCGTGCTCACCCCCACTGAACTGATGACCAGGAAGATGGAGGCGTACCAGGGCAGAAGGTATGTACGAGATATCTATGATCTCTTTATTCTGACAAATTGGCTGGATAGATCAGATTACGTCGTAAATTCCAGCTTTTCTAAGTTTTTGCAAGGAATTCACCGGCCGATTGATGAAAAGGTGCTGAGCTCATTGCTTTATGCGGGAAAGAAAGATCTGGATTTTGCTCGCATGGTTGAATATATAAAAAGGTGGCTCAATGAAATATGAATCTGCGTTTATCGAATTCTTTGCAAAGCAAAATATGTTTGTGACAGATGACGCCAGAAGGTTTCTGTCCAGAATAGGTGCCAGTGAGGCTTACATAAGGCTGATGCTTCATAATCTTGTTCAGTCCGGGAAGCTTCACAGGATCGGGAAGGGAGCATACACTTTCCAGAGGAATGAGGCAATTGTTGGATTCAGGTTCAGGCCATTTTATTACGGTCTGCAATACGCATTAACAATCAGGAAGATATGGACGCAACAGTCAATTCCAGTAATCATAACAAAGAGTAAAGCGGATCCGGGAATAAGGGAGCTCATGGGAATCAAGGTTATGCTTCATAGAATTAATATAAATGGGTTCTTTGGGTTTGAATATATGAATTACGGAGGGATATTCGTCCCTGTTTCCGATCCGGAAAAGACACTTCTTGATTTCATTCATTACGGGATACAACTCGATCCGGAAACGATGATTGAGTTGAGGAAGAGGACGGATGAATCGAAGTTACAGGAATACGTCGCTAGGCTGTCGGGAAAAAAGGGATTTAACTGTTAAAGGGCAATATTAAATAATATTAAGAGATGCTGCTATATCTTATGGAAAAGCTTTACACATTAAGGGATGCCTGCGACATCATGCAGATCGATCCTAGCACACTCAGGAAGTGGGACAGGGAAGGCAAGATCCGTTGTGTAAGGCTTCAGAATAATTTCCGGAGAATACCGGAAAGCGAGATAAACAGGATTCTCGGTATCCAGAAGGAGAGATCTTCTTACATCTATGCGAGGGTTTCATCCAGTGGCCAGAAAGGTGACCTTGACAGACAAATCGAAAAACTGAGGGTTTCTTCACCGGAATCTGAGGTTATCTCAGATATAAGGAGCGGTATGAGGTTTGACCGCAAAGGATTCTTGAAACTCCTCGACCTTATAGAGAAGGATAAGGTTTCAGTTATCTACATAACACATAAAGATCGCCTGGCAAGATTTGGCTATGACCTGGTTGAAAAGATATGTGAAATGCACGGAACCAGGATTGTTACTGTGGATAGTGAGGAATTGCTGACGGCGCATGAGGAACTTTCCAGAGACCTGATTTCCATAATCACTTCGTTCTCGGCGAGGCTGTATGGCTTGAGGTCACATAAACTAAAGAAGATCCTGGAGGCCGTCAAATCTTGACCCACGCATGGGCATCCACAGGCGAGAAGCGCACAATATGGTGGTACTACGAACCATCGGATCAGATTCTCACTTACCTGGAAGACATGCGTGATGCTGTCAGGGTTGGCGTCCTCGAGGCTGAAGGACTCAGAAGAACCAACGGGAGGATACCTTCTCCCATCGATCTCCGGAGGGGAATCAAGGCATGGTTTGATTCTTCATATGATTATGCTAAACACCACATAAACCCTGTATGCCGTTCCAGCGTTTCCATTCTCAGGTCATTCAGGAAGAACCGGAAAGGGAAGAAGTACCCGGAAGTGAAGAAACTTGCCATGAGGCTGGACTCTGAACTTCTGAAACTCCAGGACGGTTTCCTGAGGATCACCATTCGTCCGGGGGAATACGAGTACATCCCGATTAACCGCAAACATTCCAGGTTTGATGAGTACAGCGGGTCTGGAATATCTGAACTTCTCCTGACGGACAGGAAAGTGGTGTTATCGTTCAGGAAACCCAATAACAGGGAGATTGGAGAGAAGAAGATCGGCGTGGATACCAACTTCTCCAATCTCTCAATGACCGTTGTCGATAAAGGGAGGATAACAGACGTTCCGGTGAAATCCACAGAAGATGTTGTAAAGATACAGAACGACTTCTCAAGGAGAAGAAGCAAAGCACAAAAGCATATAAGAAATCCCCAGAAGAGGAACAGGAAACTCGGGCAGGCCAGGGGAAGGCAGAGGAATCGCATCAAGGATGCTACGCACAAACTCTCTGCCAGTCTGGTAAAGGAATTTCCCGATGCAACATTCATTGTGGAAGATCTCACAAACATAAGAAAGACAGCCAGGCCGGGGAACAGGAATCTCAGGAAAAACCTCAACAGATGGCCCTACGCTGAATTCCATAAGATGCTGGAATACAAATCGCCCAACAGACTTATAAAGGTGAATCCAGGAGGGACTTCCTCGGAATGTCCCGTATGTGGTGGAAAACTGAAGCACCCAACCTGGAAGATGTCCAG
>DAICSO010000025.1:0-19068 GCA_027368075.1 bacterium | reverse complement strand
GCGTACCTTCCATTTTACAGAAAAACGTATCCAATGTTTACGACTCTATATTTCCTATTACTTATCGTAATGTTATTCATAGGATTCAACAATCTTCTTCTGTTCTTTATTCCTGCGATCGCACTCGTAGTTTCATACGGAATGGGTGAAGCCACGCCTAAAAGCAAAGATGAGTGGATCACCTAGGCAAAGATTAAGGTGATTGTCATGGCTATTTAACCTCATGTTCCTCACCCTTACCATGGGCAGACGCAGATAGTTACCATCGGCAACCCTATACTTTGTACACGGATTTGAACACCTTCATTGCCTGGCCTGCATCGAATGGCCTTCCCGTCTCTTTCTTGACACGGGCTATGATATTTCTCTCATTGGTTTCACTTTCTGAAGATGCGAGAAGCTTCACCATGATTTCCCTCAGTTCATCTTCACCAAGCTGGGATAACTCTTCCTCACCCGCGAGAGCGTCTGGATCCAGGCCACATGAAAGCAATAAATCAGCAGCTTTTTCAAGTACCTCTCTTATCCAGTTTTTTTCCCCTGCAATAGTGAAGAGTCTTTTCAGTTTTGGCCGTTCTATTTTTCTGCCATATTTCTTTTCCAGTTCAGGCAATGTCTGCATAATGAACCTTGCTACGATCTTTGGGTGGTTATATAGCGCGCTCAGTTCCTCCAATTGCGCCTTCCTGAAAGTTGAAACTATCACGGATGCGTCCTGTGCAGATAATCCGTAATCCTGGGAAATCTTAGAAATTGTCTCCTCCATGGGCAGAGGTACCTCATTAATCATTGCCCGTAATGTTTCGTCGCCAATGTGTAAAATAGGAACGTCGGTCTCAGGGTACATCCTTTCCCTTCCCGGCATTGGCCTGAGAAAAGATGTTGAACCGTCATCACCGGCAAACCTGGTTTCGGTCAGGTCCATCTGAAGCAATTTTGCCATTCTTGAAAAAATTTCAATGAAAATCGCTTCTGAGAGCGAAGCGGGGCAGGCAATAAGAAGGACGGCGTCCTCGTCTGCCTTTTTAATTCTTGACGAAAGTCCATCAATCTCTTCCTGCGTTATTCCGTAGCCGGGCAGCTCGTCGGAATGAAACAGCCCCTTGACCCCATATCTTCTGACAAGATCTGCCAGCTCCTTCCCCATCCTGTACTTACCGCTTTTCATAAGACCGGCCATTCCTCTGAGAATGGTTGAATAAATCCTATTGCCCGCTTTCATGTTGGAAAGCAGTATTTTCGATCCGGTGCCCAAGAACATATCAGTAACATCATGGACCTGCGGTTCCGCCGTATAGAAGTCCATGTATTGCGATGATTTTGAAGATATGTCACGGAGTGATTCCTGCCTGGAAAGCTCGTATGAAATCACTTCCGGTATGAGGGAAAGTTTCTGAACTCCCTTAATCTCCACTCGACCGTAACCGAATGAAACGTTCACATCCTGCCGAATTGCATCAACAGTCATTCTCGAGAAACCGCTTGCCTGCACGAAATATCCAATTGACTTTGCGGTCTCGACTGCGTGATCCTCGTCAATGATGTCAGGTTCAGTCGCGATCTCTATGAGGGGGATGCCAAGGCGATCCAGAGAATATATGCTTCTCCCATTCCCATTTTCAAGGAGTCTTGCCGAATCTTCCTCCAATGAGACGCTTGAAATTCGTACCTTTCCCCTCGACGTCTCCACCCATCCGTTGAGGGCGATTATTGCAGTGCGCTGGAAACCGGAAGTGTTGGATCCGTCCACGACAACCTTCCTCATGAAGAATATGTTGTTCAGCATCCTACAGTTAAGCGCAAGGGATGCTATCAGGGCAGCCTTCAGTGCCTTCCTGTCAACCTCGTGCGGAGGCTCTTCGTCGTATTCGACAAGGCATGAGTTTTCGCTGGCGACGTATTCAGAAAGCAAGTTCCGTTCCATCTCGTATTTCGCTGCCCTGTCCATGGAACCCATTTCGCTGGTCGTTGCGATCATCCTCCTTTCAAGTCTGAATAGCTCACTTGCCGCAGAATCTGTCGGGCATCTGCAGAAGAGTTTGCCATCGGACACCTGGAAATGTATCTCCAGTCCAATTTTAATGCGGTCTCTCAGATCCTGAATTTTTCCTCCCAACACTAATCAGCTCCGCCGAATACCAGGGCCCGTTCCCTCTCAATGATCTCTCCCCTGAGGTTCTCTCCCATCATTTCCTCGAATCGCTCTTCCCCGTAATTCCCGAGCACGTACATTGCCTTTACAAGCGCAACTTCAGGCAGCATGTTACGCAATGGTATGATGCCTGCGTTGATGAGCTCACGCCCGGTGGAATATACGTTGAGGTTTACTGATCCGTATAGGCATTGAGAGGTCATCAGAATCTTCTTCCCTTCCTTCACTGCCTGGGTTATAGATGGTATAAGACTGTGGGAAACATGTCCAAGCCCGGTACCCATTATGATGATAGCCTTGTTCCTGGCTACAATTCCTTCAAAATCCTGGGCTGACAGGGATGGGTAGAAATAGATCATGGAGACCGATGGATCGAGCTTGGCTTTTATCTCGTTCTTCCCTCCCGCCCTTCGGTAGGGAGGTGTTAACCTGACTGAACCCTGTGAATATGTTCCAACCTCGCTTTCACCTATGCTCCTGAATGCGTCGCGGCGACTGGTATGCATCTTTCTCGACCTCACTGCGCGATGCATTGATATGGATTCGTCTGAAATACTTCCGTGCATCGCGATCCCCACTTCCCCAAAATCCGTTGTTGCCATATGGATTGCCCCCTCCGCATTCATGAAAGCGTCACTGCTAGGTCTGTCAGAACTTCTCTGTGATCCCACGAAAACGATGGGACCGGTCTGCTCTGAAAACATGAAGCTGATTGCCGAGGCCGAATAACTCATTGTATCCGTGCCGTGAAAAACGACACATCCATCACTCCTGTTGAGGCTATCCCTGATCTTTCCGGCCATGTATATCCATTTCTCTGGCGTGATGTTCTCGCTGAGTATGTTGTCAATTGTTTCGGAGCTTAGCTCGACATCCTTCACCCTATCCGAAATGAAACTTATGTCCTCCGAAGGACTGACAGCTCCGGTCTTATAGTCAACCTTGCTAGCAATAGTCCCTCCAGTGGCGAGCAGAGAAACATGCTTTTTCCCTGTGTTTCCGACTTTGCCTTTGGTAGGCTTCTGGCGAGCATGGGGTCCTCCATTTTCCATACCCTTACTTATTATCTTCATCAGTTCAATCTGGTTTTTCTGTAGAGCTAAGTTGTAGCCATTGGAGAGCTTGACCGTGACGATGTCCTTATCGTCATGAATGAAAATCCCTTCGTATTCGGCTCCCGAGTAGGAAAACTTTATGGTAGATCCAAAAACAACATCGGCCCAGTCAACCATTAGATCAGTCCCATGCTGCCTAATACGTACTCAATTTATAAATTTGTCACGGCTCCCGATAAAACCAAGATTATCCTGCTTATTACCCCCCCATCTTTATCCATGGTCATTACTAGCAAGAAGCGCTCGGTATCAGTGGTTCAGGAAAATCTTGCCATCCCTTGCGGCAATATGAAGATCATTTGGCCAGAAACTTGGAAGTTGAATCGGTGTGAGCCTGCCTTTGGCCATCCTTCAGAACAGTTTTTTCTGCTCTGGAAATCCAGCAGAAGCAATTCCGAGAGCTTTTCCCAGTTCAATTGCGTTCTGCGGGGCGTATCCTTCGTGATGATTGTTGAAGTAGATGAAAATGTCATCTTGTGAAGATATGTGCGGCTTTATCACTGATGCTATCTCTGAAATCTCATCAGATCCGTATAGGTAGCGATATTTCGACATCTTGTCATCCACTTCGTTCCACTGTTCAGCATTCCTGCCATGCAGCCTTATGTAGTTCGTACCGGCATCAACGGCATCCACACGAATCAGCGGGGTGTCAACGAGAGCTAACCCGACCTTGAGTCTTCCCAGGGACTCTCTTGCTGTTGCCTGGGATATGTCCGGGTTTCGGGTTTCCACAAAATACCTGTACCTGGTTGTATCGAGATAGGAGAGCATTTCCATGAAATTATCCCATTGCTTGCCCGAAAGCCAGGGCGGCATCTGGATAAGGCATGCGCCTAATTTTCCGTACGTGTCCATCTCCCCGAGTATCAACTTTTCAAAATCGAGGCTTCTGCTGATCGTAGCTGGAAGGTCCCTGAAGAAGAGATCATGAGTTATGCTCCCCGGCATCTTTATCGAGAACCTGAAGTCCGTGCGGTCGCCTATCTTGCTGCACCAGGATCTTACAATGTTTCTGTCCGGTTCGCCATAGAAAGTGCTGTTTATCTCCACGGAATTGAACCTCTGGGAATAATATTTCAGCTGATCCCTGACAAATGCTGGGTAAAACGCGCCAGACCATTCCTTATAGCTCCATCCTGAACAGCCCAGCCAAATCATATTTTCACTGATTTCTCAATATCTCCCTTGATATTATTACCCTTTGTATCTGGTTCGTGCCCTCATAGATCTGTGTTATCTTGGCGTCCCGCATATGTCTTTCCGCATCAAAATCTGTTGTGTACCCATACCCGCCGAACAGCTGAAGGCAATCGGTTGTTACACTCATTGCCATGTCTGAAGCGAAGAGTTTCGCCATGGAGGAAAGTTTCACGGAATCCCCGTGTTTCTCCCATGCCTCTATCGCTGCATAGATAAGTTGCCTTGATGCCTCTATCCTTGTTCCCATGTCTGCAATCATAAACTCTATTCCCTGAAAGCTCGAAATGGTCCGGCCAAACTGCTTTCTTTCCTTTATGTAGGCTACGGCCTCCTCAAATGCGCCTTCCGCTATTCCGAGTGCCTGGGAAGCTATTCCTATCCTTCCGGCATCAAGCGTTTCCATCACGACCCTGAAGCCGCCATTGAGTTGCCCGATAAGGTTTTCATCGGGTACTTCAACGTTGTTGAATACGAGTTCTACCGTACTTGAACCCCTTATTCCCATCTTGTGTATATCCCTGCTGATCTCAAGCCCCGGTGTGTCCGAGTCCACCACGAATGTAGAGATCCCCTTGTAGCCTTTGGAAGGATCCGTCACAACATCCACCACGTAGAATTCCGCCAGCCTGCCGTTTGAAATGAATATCTTGCTTCCGTTAATAACATAATTTTTCCCTTTTTTGACGGCATGGGTCTTTATGGATGCGGCATCGCTCCCCGATCCGGGTTCAGTGAGGGCGAGGCCCCCGATGGAACCCTTTGCAACTTTCCCCAGATACCTGTTCTTGAGGTCCTCGCTCCCGAACATAAGCAGTGGTTCAGCAAAAAGCGTTAATGCTCCGTCAAGAACCAGGGCAGTGCTGGGGCATGCCTTGGATATCTCCTCTATCGCTCTTATCAGGAAACGGAAACTGAGGCCAGCACCCCCGTACTTTTCAGGTATATACGTTGCGAAGAGCCCCAGTTCCTTCATGCGGTCAATGAGAATCTTGGGTACCTCCATCTTCTCGTCAATTTGCCTGGCCAGAGGCCTGACTTCTTCACTGGCAAACTTGGCTACGTAATCAAAAACTTCTTTTTCCGGGCCCGTAAGAAATGAATCAACCATGGTTGCCTATGGGAATTCCGCATATTATTGTTTCTAGTAGTTGAAAATCAGGTTTTCAAGATGTAAAAAGTGAGAAGAGAATCAGTTTTCTGAGATCAGTTCATTCTTCAATGTTTCCAGCAGTTCTTCCGGTATTCTGGCTGTTTCCTGGTAGCCGGTCTTCCTGGTTTCTATGAAGGCATTCCTCGACCTCAGGAATTTGGAGAGCAGGTCCCTGTTGAATATGAATTTCAGGTACTGTAGCGTTGATTCCAGCACTTCTGTTGATCGACCCTCCTCAGGCGTCGCCCTCAGTTCTGAGTCGTCAAATACAAGATAGACGCTTTGTTCTATACCAGAAAGTCTGGGCATCTCCCTGAGAAGTTGTTCCTGATCGGAAATTTCTATGAACATGGAGACGCTGAGGACGCCGTTTGATGGCATAAGGTCACTGTATGTATCTATGAGATGTTCTATTTCTTCGTTATCCCTTACATTTTCAAGAAAAACCATCTCGTTGATCTGATTCAGTATTATGTCCCTGTGCTCAAAAAGGTAACTGAATGTTTTTGTGGATAATCTCCTCTTCTTCTCCAGTTCTATGATCCTGTGATTCTCCGTATCTCTCTGTCGGCCATATTCAGATGGCGGGATGATCTCGCCACCCGTTATCTTTCCAGACATGTTTACTGCTTCAGTTTAGCAAGAGTATCTTCGTACTTCTTCGCGTGGGACTTCTCAGCCTTTGTGAGTATCTCGAACCAGTGTGCTATCTCTTCAAAGCCTTCTTCCCTGGCAACCTTCGCAAAGCCCGGGTACATCTGGCTGTACTCGTACGTTTCCCCGGCTATTGCCGATTTAAGATTCTGTTCCGTGGTCCCTATAGGCTCGCCAGTAACTGGATCGCCCACTGCCTTGAGGTAGTTCATGTGTCCGAAGGCATGGGCAGTTTCGCCGTCTGCTGTTGATCTGAAAATCTGTGCGATCTCCTGGTTTCCCTCTTCATCGGCTTTCTGTGCAAAGTAAAGGTATCTCCTGTTTGCCTGGCTTTCACCTGCAAATCCGGCCTTCAGGTTCTCTAAGGTCTTGCTCTTTTTAAAATCCATAAAAACACCGGCTGAGAATCTAATGAGAGTATAAATGTTTTTTGTTTATATTAATTACTAATCAATATCCTATATAAGATATACCCGTCTCGACGCGGAAAGGAAAATTGCCGCATATAACGGCACTTCCTGTTCGCCTTCGTCGATGTGAACTGTCTGTCCGTTGATGTCGATCGTCCCTTCCTTTTCAGCGTATATTTTTGCGGTACCGTTCCTGAACGTTTCAGGTATTGCAGATATGAGGGGATCAAAGGACGGGAGGTCGGATATTTTCAAGCTGAGGACCTTGAGTCCAGTCTTCCCATGAAGGCTTCCCGGGAATCTTATGAGCCTGTGCACATCCGTGGTAACGGGATCGTCTATCTCTGCGCTCATGTTCTCTCTTGCCTGTTCTATCAGCCATCCCAGCATGGCGATCCCCCTTTCATCCTCACTGAAAATCCTGTATTTCTCAATTCCGTTCAGTGAAAGTATATCGATCCTGTTCATTGTTTTCGATCCTATCCTTGAGGGCTTCATTATGTGATCAAGGAACCCCCTGGCAGTGTTCGCGTTCGGAAATACCCTCTTCAACTGTTCCATAGCCTCGGTCCTCTCCCTCGGAAGTAAGCGAAAGAAATTCGAAATGAAAGAGTCGATACGCTTGGGCCATCCTCCCAGGAGCTGCGTACGGTTTATGGAAGAGATCATGCCCTGGGCTGTCAGGTTTTCTCCCCGGATAAAATCCGTGATTTCCCTCCTTGAATCAGAATTCAGGTCGTAAACCTTGTCGCTGATAACGTGGACATGGTAACCCCTCCCGCCGGAGAAAAAAAGCTTAATCTCGGATTCCTGTATTCCCAGATCGCTCATCAGAAAGTCATCAATCAGCCTTATGGTGTGTTTCTTGACCTCAGCAAGTATCTGGACATAGGTCATGGTGTCCGCGCCCTTAATATGGTCTGCATCAAGATCAAAAATCAATTCTGCCCCGAGCCATTCCTTGTCCTGCATTTTCTTCTCGTCCGGCTTCCTGTAATATGAAGTCGAATAATACAGGTGGCGCGGGACTGCGTTTGATACAAAATATTTCAAGTCTCTTGCAGACTGTATCCTCCTGTGCCTGGACATTGTTCCGCTGAACGGTATATATCCAATCTCTCTCGATGGCAGCAGATCCGGAGGGTCAAGATCCTCCTCCACATAATACCTGTGGAACAGGTTTTTCAATTTCTGGTCTGACTCTGCTGCATCGATCATTTCTATTACGTGATAAAATATTATATTAATTAGATTTGTAATACGCAAGCCACATGAGAATTATACCCCTCATTGTGCTGGTCATGGTCACTGCCCTCTTATTCTCCGGCCTTGCCGGCATTGATTCCGGACTTTCAAGCGGGACAAATGTCCCGGTCATGATTTATCAGCCAGCAGGTGGATCGGACTACATAAACTACACAATTTACTCACCTCAGGGGACATTTTATCGGTCAATGATGATGAATTATCTCAATGAAAGCCGGATTAGTACCGTTTCGTACGGTTCGTTAATCCAGGCGAGTGTCCCGGTGAAGATCGTGAACAGTTTCACGGAATCCATGGGCATACTTAAGAAAAATTTCAACATAAGCTATTTTCAGGACAGTAAATCCCTGCTGTTCCAGCCCTTTTCATCGCCTGCGCAGATGGAGGTCCCATTCGCCTATACCCCTTCAGAAATAGCTCTTGCCTACGGCTATAATGCTGCCTATGCTAGTGGGCTGAACGGAAAGGGGCAGACGATTGCCATAGTGGATGCATTCGGCGACCCGACAATCAAGTATGACGTGATGGCATTTGACGAAATCATGAATCTTCCTCCAATTAACCTTTCCATGATATATCCACCAGGATCCGGCGGAATTCAGCAGGCAAATGCCAGCTGGGCGCTTGAGACTGCCACCGACGTGGAGTGGGCACACGCGATGGCTCCCGATGCCCATATAAACCTCATAATTGCCCCTGACGCAAGCAATGGTCTTCTGAACGCCGTGAGTTATGCCATCAGCAACAGGCTTGGAAATATTATCTCACTGAGCTGGGGCACCCCGGAGACAGAACTTGTAGCGCAGGCAATACAAGCTTCATCAGCAGTTTTCCAGCAGGCCCAGAATGCCAATATTACCGTGTTCGCAGCATCAGGAGACTTTGGAGCCTACGATGGAACTTCCCAGCTTACTGTAAACTTTCCATCTTCCGATCCGTACGTGACTGGCGTGGGAGGTACCTCACTATACTATAACAACATCAAGGAGTGGTACCAGTATGCCTGGGGAGGCATTACGAACGGGCTTTCCTATGGCAGCGGCGGCGGCTTCAGCAAACTTGCCATACCATACTGGCAGACCGGACCTGGAATAAACTCCACAATGCATAACAGAGGAGTGCCAGATGTTTCCATGATCGCGAGCGTCAACACAGGGGTTGAGATCATACAGGGCGGGTCGACAAAGGAAGTAGGCGGTACCAGTGTTGGGACTCCAATGTGGGCAGCAATAGGCGCTCTGCTCGACCAGGCCACCGGGAAAAGCATGGGAACAATAAACCCAATGCTTTACCAGATCTCAAGAACAGGATTGTATAAATCGGCACTGACCCAGATCATTAGCGGGAACAACGGATATTATCAGGCAGCTCCCGGCTGGAATCCTGTTACTGGTCTGGGAACGCCGGTAGTTGGAAATCTAATAAACGATACAAAGGAAATAATGGGGACGTATGGCACAGTGGCAATTATCAACAGTTCCGGTTATAATTCAACTTCTGTAACCGCTAACATCACTCTCGGGAGCGACTTAAACCAGAACATTTCCAGCGGATCCTCGTATTACTATGTTTCTGAGTACTCGTCACGCGAGAATTTTGTGAAGGCCGGGGTGAGCGACTTTAACGGCACATTCAGCGCAGAATACATGATAGAGCAGAACGGTGTCCTGGTTTCAGGGTCAGTTCCCCTGCCTAACATGTCGGGAAAAACTGTACCATTATCCCTGGTTATGAAGGGGACAAACATCACTGCCAGTGCCGGCGGCCACTCATTCAGCCTTAATTACCTGCTTTCCTTTGCCGGAGATTATCATGCAGCATTCGGCGCGGAGATCGCGGGTTCTGAATACAACCTTACAAACCTCACAGGCGCATACTTTTCCAATGTGACTGTAGCAAACGGGTCAAACAGTGATCCTGTTTCCAGCGTTTATATGGAAAGGTACAGCCAGATTCCCTCCGAGCAGAATTACAGCTCCATACAGCTGTCGCGTTATGGGTCGCAGTACAATGTATCATACGCCATAAATGGATACGACCACTTCATAAATGGAACTGCGATTTCGAATACTTCCATAACATACAGCCTGGCTTATAGCGACGGGATCACTGGAACATTTGCGCTGAGCAGCGGTGGCAGCGCATTGTGGAATGTAAACGGACGATCGATCAGCGGAAACACCTATCCTTTCACCAAGGGTGGATACTATGACATAACTGCAATTGTCAATCCGATCCACGTGTACAGCAGGACAATTTACATACCTTCCCTGTTCAGCACTAACATAACAGTCAAGGGATATCACACCGCAACATACAGTCCTGTGTTCTCCGGTATCCTGGACAATTTTTACAGCACTGTACCAGTGGGGCTGAACAAAATAACTGTCAATGCCATCTATGGCGCCAACCAGCTTGAACTTTCCGGGAATGGCTTTTACAGCAATACCACTGAATTCACTGCCGGACATAGCGCCACCATAACCATGCAGCCGGTTTATGCCAATCTTTCCATCTTCGTGTTCCAGGGAAACTCAACGGTTGAGGTGAACGGGAACCACTTGCGCGGGAACAATGGAATTTATACAGTGACACTGGATCCGGGTAAGGCAAATGTTTCCGTCAGGAGCGCAGGCTATTTCCCATACTACCTCAATCTGTCACTCCTTCCTTCAGAAAATCAGTCTGCTCAGGTTAACCTGGCAGAATCAGGCAACAACCCGATCATATCAGGGAGAGTAAGCGATTACAACTTTGGTTTTGGATTGCAGGGCGTAAATGTGTCCGTATCCAACACGACATTCTTTTCATTCACAAATTCGTCAGGAGTATATTCTGTCCAGTCGCCAGTCGGCAACCATACGCTGAATTACAGCAGGGACCTGTATATGTCAATAAACACAACCTTTGTGGTGTCCACAAACGCAACCATAAATGTAAGGTTGAGCCCTGCTCAGGTTCAGATATTCAACTTCAACCTCAATATAGAGAAGTATTTTCCCCTTCTGTTTTTCACTCTATATCTCCAGTGGAGCCCATATTCCGGCACAGGCTTCTCCTACTATGAGGTCAGCGTTTCGAGCACAACGTCCTTCAGTCCCGGGACAGTGGACAGCGTTATTGTTTCCAATCAGGGCCAGAATTCTATGTTTTTCACCGGCATATATCCTGGCAATACCTATTACGTTGCCCTCTCCATACATCTCAATGATGGGTCAGTCTACTCAACAAATTATGTTACAGTATCGTACAGCAATCCTGTTTTTCTCTTTGCAAACCTGGTCATAATCGGTGGTACGGTATTCATAATAGGCGTGTTGCTATGGACGGTAGCCAGTAAAAAGGACAGGTGGAAGTTCTAGAGTTTTCCCGCCACGCTGTCCCTGGCGATTACCATGTTCCTGAGCTTCTCGTACCCGATGTCCCTGCTTCTTGTCCTCAGGCCGCAATCCGGGTTTATCTTGATCCTTTCTGGATCATCAATTATGCCAAGAACGTATTTTATCCTGTCCTCTATGACCGGCACCGGCTCGATCTCGTCGATGTGAACATCCGTTACCCCAACTCCGAGAAATTTCTTGTCCTCGATCTCCGCGAAGTATCTTATGTCATTATAACCGGGTCGATCGGAGTCGCCTGTCCCGGAAACAAGCTTGTCACGGTTAGCGTATTCGAGATTAAGTCCCTGAAGCTTCATATCTGGCACGCGATCATATAGAACACGGTAATCCTTGCTGTAGCATACGTGCAGCGAAAATTCTGCCCCACCTATCCCCTCCACTGACCTGTTTATGGATTCAACCACTGTATCCATCTCCGCGGGATGGGTAGTGGTAGCAGGCTCATCGATCTGCACCTGGAATTTTTCACCTGGCCTGGCAATATCCCATCTTTTCTTGAGGTCCCGTATCTCCTCGTTCAGTATTCTGCCAAAAGCCACAGCCACTTCGTCCCTGTCCCTGTAGTGTTCGTTGAATGACCAGTCCATCATTGTGTAAGGACCGGTTATGGGGAGCTTTATCTCGCCCCTGGAATTCCGCAGGAGGAAATCCAGCTCATCTCCGTGAAGACTTGAAGTTCTGCGCAGTTCCGAAACGATGCTGCCCTTCTTGTAATACCTGTTGTCAAACGATCTTACCATCCCGTAGAACTTCAGGCCGGTTATGTACTGGGCGAAATGTTCGTACATCTCCCACCTGAACATCTCTCCACCAACTCCTATGTTCTCAAGACCAGCCCTGTTGAAGAGCTGAAGGGTTTCAATAGTTGCCCTTTCCTTGAGCGGATCAACCTCGCCCTCACTGCCCGTGTGGAATTTCCTGCTGAGGTATTCAGGCTTCCTGAAGCTTCCTATTTCCTGTGTTTCAAGTATCTTTCCGACCATATCACTCACCCAGCTCCGCCATTACTTCTGTCTTCCTGTCTGCAATCTGCCTTGGAAGGAAATCAAAGCTCTCGCTATTTGCAACTATGATCCTTTCAACATTAGCATCCTCGCCAATCCTGGAGACCCGGTGCTTCAGTTCTTCAGCAGATTCCATCAGTGTGTTTCGGGCATCTATTGCCTTTATTCCTGGTACCTTGCTGTTTTCACTGGCAACCATAATATTTCCAGGCATCTGGTCTGAAATGATCGATGCCAGATCTCCATTGAGTCCTGCAAAGTTCTTTTTTGATAACTTTCCCGTGGTGACGAGATATACTGGATATTTCTCTATCAACGGATTCAGCGGCGACAGCGATGCATCGCCGTATTCCACCGGGTCAAAAATGACTGCGCCTCTCATTCCGTATCTCTTCATTATCTGCATGTAATTCTTTACCACAAATGCTGAAAACTCCTCTTCTGAAATATTTCTCCGTATATCAGACATTGCGTAAAAGCTATGAACGCCAGGGAAAAATGCCAGGTGCCCATTAGCTGTTGATGAAGAAAACAGGTCCGCCGGCGGGTTTTCCTTTCCTTCAAGGAGCCTGTCATACCGGATGGTGTTGTCCCCTACATCGTGTACTACCGGGAGACGATAGAATGTGTTGGTCTCCTTGTATCTCGTCAGCTGTCCAAGCTCGAATCCGGTGAACATCAATGAGAATGGCCTGAAGATGTCGTACCAGTTCAGGATAGGGTCGGAAAAGTATGATATTCCGGATGAACCGAACCTCTCTATGAGTTCATTCTTCTCCTTTTCGAACTCCTTTACGATTTCGGGTGTCCCGATCTTCTCCCGTTCATACTTGCTGATGCTTCGCCTGAGCTCTTCGCTCTTAGGATATATACCATAAATAAGTGTCTCTAACTTCATATTAAAAACTCTCCAGAATGTCTTTTGCTATCTTATTCTTTCCCAGGGGCATGATGTGGATACCGTCTATGTAACCTTCAAGATCATCAGCCATTTCCTTTATGATTCTTGATGATTCCTGTACCATATCCTGTGCCCCCAGGATCCTCTTCTCGGTCTCTTCCGGTATCTTTGCCCCCAGTTTTTTCATGAATTCTATCTGACTTTCCTTCTGAATGGGCATGAAGCCGGCGATGAGTTTGAAATTCCGTTTCCTGATCCAATCCCTCTTGAGGAGTGAGGAATCGTAGAATGCCTGTGTTATGAAGAACCCAGATCCACCGCCAATCTTGGCGTTGACTATATCCTCCTCTGCACCCCGGAACGGATTGAATGACGACCCCACTACCACATCGCTGCTTGAGGAAAAATCCCTGGAGTAACCTTTGCTTTCCTTGATTGCCCTGATGAGGCCAACCACGTCTAGCTCCCTGACTTCCCGTGACTCCATCGTCTTGTGGATTGGATCTCCGCCGATGGCAAAGAAATGGTTTATGCCAAATTTCATGCCAGTGAGCACCTGGGAATGAATGTGGAGCTTGTTCTTGTCGCGTGGTGTAATGTGAGGCACCGGTATTATGTTCCTGCCATGTGTAGCAGCGTATAGAACCATCAGCGGATCGATCCCGGGCATACCCATGGGATTTTCCGGTGCTGTAATGACATTGGATATTCCTTCCATCATGTCAAGAGCATCCGTTGCTTCCGGATATCCGTATGATTTCTTCGGTACAAGTTCGAATGACTTGATGAAATTGATCTCTGTAATGTTACTGGCCGCCAAGTTATAAAGTGGATTATGAAAACATTAAAGAGTATTATTGATAAAAGTATTACCAACAATCATATATCAAACTTGACGTCCTGCGCCAGCGGTATGTCGTTTCCCCAGTTCTTCGTCACAGTCTGTCTTCTCATGTATGATTTCCAGGAATCGCTTCCGCTCTCCCGTCCGCCTCCGGTCTGTTTTTCTCCCCCGAATGCTCCGCCAATTTCGGCTCCTGCTGTGCTGGTGTTGACATTGGCAAGCCCGCAGTCCGATCCGGTCGCGGCGAGGAACATTTCCTCCTCCCTGAGATCATATGTGAATATGGCTGAAGAAAGCCCCTGGGGCACAGAATTATGGATTCGAATAGCATCGGATATGGCCTTGTACCTCAAGACATAAAGTATTGGGGCAAAGGTTTCCTTCTTCACTATATCCATGTGCTCTGTTGCCTCTATTATAGCCGGCTCGACGTAAAAGCCACCTTCGTAACCTTCGATCTTCCTGACATTGCCGCCGTAGATCAGCCTACCGCCTTCAGACTTTGCCTCTTCTATGGCTGAGAGGAAGAGATTTACAGCCGAGCTGTCAATAAGCGGCCCAACAAGTACTCCCATCATATCCGGCGGCCCTATCTTTACCGTTGAGTAAGCCTTCTTGAGGCGCGACGTGAATTCATCGTATATGCTATCCTGCACTATGACTCTCCTGGTGCTTGTACATCTCTGCCCGGCCGTTGCAAGGGAACCGAATACAACGCCCTTGAGTGCCATATCCATATCCGACTTGTCCGATACGATCGCTGCATTGTTACCGCCAAGCTCGAGGATTGTCCTTCCAAACCTACCGGCGACCTTCTCTGCTATGGTCTTTCCGACGGGAATCGAACCTGTGAAGGAAACCAGAGGAACGCGTGTGTCGTTTGCGATCCTGTCGCCGATAATGGAACCGCCGCCAATTAAAAGGGAAAATATCTGTGGAGCTTTGAGTCGATCGAGCACTCCGGATATTACCTTCATGACTGCTATCGCGGTAAGCGGGGCCTTTGAAGATGGTTTCCATATCACCGTATCCCCGGTAACCGCGGCAACAAAGGCATTCCATGACCACACGGACGAGGGAAAGTTGAAGGAACTGACCACGGCAATGGGACCAATGGGAACCCACTGCTCATAAAGCCTGTGTTTCGGCCTTTCGCTTGTCATTGTAAGCCCATAGAGCTGCCTGGAGAGGCCAACCGAAAAATCTGCTACATCGATCATTTCCTGTATTTCTCCCTGCCCCTCGCTTTCCGTCTTCCCGACTTCAAGCGTTACAAGATTTCCGAGGTCGGCTTTGCGCCTCCTCAATTCATTGCCGATTTCCCTTATTATCTCGCCACGCTTTGGGGCCGGAATGTTCACCCATTCGCGGTAAGCCCTCATGGAGTGTTTCAGAACCTGCTCATAGTCTTCAGGAGAGGCTGATGAGGCGGCTGCTATGAGTTTTCCATCTATAGGGCTGTAAGACTCAACTGCATCTTCTTCATTATACTCGTGCCAGTGGTCAGAAAATACTCCGGAGTTTTCTGCCGCAAGACCAAGTTTCTTCAAAACTGCGTTCCTGAAATTATCACCATTCGACATAGCATTGTAATCGTTCCTGCGTAATTCTACTTTGCCATTGTATGATCAGAAGGTAAAGAGAACTGTCTGGATTTTGCTTGTAAGAGCCGGCTTATTCGAGCTGGCTGATTCTGTCTATAACGATGGTTGCAAGATCTACAAGAAGATCCAGGTCTGCGGACCTGTCGGTCATCTGCAGTGACTTAAGCGCATTTTCAGTGTATTTCCTGGCTACGGAAAAAGAGTAATCTATTGAACCTGACCTGACGAGTATATCCTTCATGATATCTTTATCGCTCTCGTTTACAGAACCTTCCGTGAGTATCTGGCGCAATTTTGCACTGTCAGAGGCAGTGCCCTGTTTCAGAGCCACTATGACCGGTATTGTGATTGCATTATGTTCTAGATCAACAAAGGACGGCTTACCCATCTTCTGCTCGTTCCCGACGATGTCGATTATGTCATCGGTAATCTGGAATGCCATCCCGAGGTTGTACGCGAAATCCGTCAGGTTTTTCCTTGTCATCGGGTCAGCCCCTGCCACATGGGTAGCGCCAAGAGCGCAAGCGGAAAAAAACATGGCGGTCTTCTTCTTGATAATCTCGTAGTAGGTATCCTCACTCATTGAGAGGTTTGCAAGGTTCACAGCCTCAAGTATCTGCCCTTCCGCCAGCAGGCTTGCTGCGTCGGCCATTATCTTGGAGACAGCCGGACCGTACCTTGACCCAAGTTCATAGGCTTTTGCAAAAAGGTAGTCACCAACAACAATTGCATCGTTGATCCCGTATTTTGCATTTACAGTCGGCCTCCCCCTCCTGAGTGACGACCCGTCTATGATATCGTCATGAATCAGGCTCGCAGTGTGTATGAGTTCATAGCCAGCCGATAGCTCCAGGATTTTCTGATATGGCTCTCTTGAGCTGATTTCAAATGAAAGGATTGTAAGCAGGGGCCTGAATCGCTTTCCGCCCGCGTCAATGGTGTACCTCGACATTTCATAAAGTTCATCCTGTTCCGTATAGACGTTCTTAAGGAGGGTTTCGTTCACCTCCTCAATCTTCCCGCTCAGACCGCTCTGCCATTCATAGAAATCCTTCATTTAAACCAGAGTCTTTGGATATGGCAAAAATAAATATAACACTTTGCAGGAAGAGATAGAAACAACCAAAATAGGTGGGATGGTATATTATTACTGCCTCTTGAGGGTAATTTCGATTGAAGAAACGTTAGATTCTCCGTGTTCACCCTGCAGGACTTCAGTTTCAAGGTTTATTCTGTCGTACTTAGCCGTCTGGATGAATTTGTGCCTGGTTATCTCTGCTATATCAACAGCCTTGCTTATTGCCTTTCCCCTGGCCTTGATTGTGATTTTGTCAAGGTTATTGCTGTTGAACTGTGTGACAACTGCCAGAACGTAGTTCATTGTTGGTTTTTTCCCAACGAATATTATGTTTTCTTCAGCCATTGTAGTCCCTCAAATGATTAGATTGATTCCATATTTAACATTAACGCAACGGGATCACTTTCACATGCGTCTCTTCGGGAGGCTGTTCCCGAAAAATTACCTGTGGAAGCCATAAATTCTCTAGGTCAAGCGTATGAGGGTGTCCGTGCTCTTTACTCCATCCAGGGTTCGTATAGCGTCAACCGCGCTGTTCAGTTCAGAAAGGCTGGTGCTGTGTATCCCCACCGCAATATCTATTTTTCCTGAAAATTCGTATATCTCCGAATACTTTTTCTTGATCTCGGATATGACATGCTGCGCCTTCTTCAGGTCAACCCTGACGAGCACGATACCGTCAACTCCGTCGTTTGCTGTCTCCACGGTGAATCTCTTGATAGTGTGGGAAAAGATCATCTTCGCAACCCTTTTCCTTACGGTCCCCTCGGACACACCGATCATATTGCCTATCTCGGTGTTGGTGTATCTTGAGTTCTGCCTCAGGATCTCGAGAATTTGCCGGTCTCTTGAATCCACAGTTAAAGTAAGACAAGGTGATTAAAAACCATTTCTGATCAATAACGGTTTGCGCTAATCGGTTGCATGATCGCTACCTGTATAGCGATTGGCCCTTGCTTTCTTCCTGCTTCTTCTTTGATATCAGCTCCTTGGGGACTTTCAGTACCCGTATTATATTTGTAGCCTGGACCATGTATAGCGGAAGTCCTGTGTTGACGTCATTGCCATTCCGCATTATGGCAACAATTTCCATTTTTATCTGTATAACTGATCCATCCTTCAACTTGACAGTTACCCACTTTGGTTCGTCATCTGTCTCAAACTCAACCAGTTCACCCTGCTCTGGAAAATTTCCCGGAATAGCCATATCCTCTTTATGCAGACTTTTAATTTAAATTTGCCTTATTCTATTTCCTTCAAATGAATGCTTAAGACTTTCCTGCCATAATTTGCCTGAGGACAGGCATATCATAGCCTAGCATGTGAATAAATTGGATAGCAGGGATCAATGTTTAAGGATTTAGCCACCTTCTACTGATGGCAGGCACCTTATCAAAATCACTGTCTTCACTAAGAAGGTCTGTAATAGATGCTCGCTTCATGGAGGCGACAATCAATGCGTCGCTTGGTTTTGGACAATACTTTAGGGTTTCCTTCATAATCAGATAATCGCTTTCCTCAAGCGGAAGAATTGATGTGAAGGGGAGTATCATGGAATCAATGAATTCAAGAGTTACGTTGTTTGGGATGCCATATTTCTTCTTGGAGATATAAATAAGCTCATCCAAAACTATCAAATTAGTGAATGTCCTGTTGCTGGTAAGTTCTTTTTCATAGTAATCAATAAAACTGTCAATGTTTTTGATTGGTGTATTCATATATATGAAAAAATTTGCATCTATGAATGTGCCGGTCAAAACTCATCCTCCAACGAGTATTCCTTGGCTTCACCCGGTTCAGGATATTTAGCCCCCTTTACTGAAAGAATGGATTCCTTGTGTGATTTGGCGACCTTTTCAAATGCGGCTTTATCAAATTTCTTCGAGGGCGTAAGAACTATCCCATCACTTAAGCTTACTGTGAGATCATCACCCTCTTCGATTCCAACGGCTTCTCTTAATGCTTTAGGAAGAATGATGTAGCCCTTCTTTCCAACTTTCAATTTCAGAGTCAAACTAGTTCACCCTTAGCCAAGCAAGGTTAGCTATTAATTGTTTCCCTTTTAAACCCTTTGGATTGGCGTTAAATGTATTCTGCTAGCGATTTGATGCGCATTTCGCCCATAAGAGAATGTGATATTCTTTTGCTATGAATAATCATTCATTATTTATATATCAACGGATTAATTGTGACTGTAGCAAAGCCTGGCCAACTTTTCCTCTTAGAGAAAAAATGCCCTCGCTGTGGTGCGCAACAAATTCAGGATGCGAGCTGGATCATAAAGTT
>DAICSO010000024.1:0-19262 GCA_027368075.1 bacterium | reverse complement strand
AACGGGAAGATTGTTGATTCCTACAATGGGGGATCCCCCTATGAGGGAGAGATCAGATCGTTCGCTTCCCTTGCAAGCTCTAACCACGGGGCAAAGTACATCGAATATATTATCGAAAAGTAATATTTAGAAATGATGCATACACGAATGTGGATCACATGAACGGAAATACACACCTTAGGCCAATAAGTGAAGTAGCTGCGGATCTTGGCCTCGATGAGGCTGATTATGAAACTTATGGAAGTTCAATAGCAAAACTTTCCCTTTCGCTTGCCGGAAGGAACGCGAAGGATGGAAAGCTTATCCTCGTTACAGCGATAAATCCAACTCCAGCCGGAGAGGGGAAAACCACCACTACAATCGGCCTTGGACAGGCGTTCAGGAGACTTGGAAAAAAAGTTGTTATAGCAATAAGGGAACCCTCCCTCGGCCCATGTTTCGGCATAAAAGGCGGAGCCACGGGAGGCGGCATGGCTACGGTTGAGCCCAGTGACAGGATCAACCTCATCTTCACCGGAGACTTCCCCGCGGTAACTGCGGCACACAATCTCCTATCCGCAATGATAAACAACCACATTCACCACGGAAACAAACTTGGCATCGACCAGAAGAGGATAGTCTTTCCCAGGACCATAGACATGAACGACAGGTCTCTCAGAAACATAATAGTCGGTGTCGGGGACAGGGAAACAGGATCTCTTAACATGGACAGGTTCGTAATCACTCCCGCATCTGAAATAATGGCAATACTCGGCCTCTCTACCAGCTATGGGGATCTGAAGGAAAGGCTGGGAAAAATAATCGTGGGATACGATTCAAAATCTAACCCGGTTTTCTGCAGGGACCTGAAAGCACAGGGTGCAATGGCATCGCTTCTGGTAGATGCACTGAAACCCAACCTTGTGCAGACGCAGGACGGCACTCCGGCAATGATACACACCGGTCCTTTCGGAAACATTGCCCATGGCACTTCCAGCGTTCTTGCGGATAGAATTGCGCTGAAACATTCCGACTACCTAATCACCGAAGCCGGCTTTGGTTCTGAGCTCGGCGCCGAGAAATTCTTCGACCTTGTATCAAGGGTAGCCAATCTTCCAATTAATGCGGTTGTACTGGTAGCAACAATAAGGGCGCTGAAGCATAATGGCGGCGTGAAGGAACTCAATGCAGAGGATCTGAAGGCCCTTGAATCCGGCTTTGCCAACCTGAAAAGGCACATCGCTCTTATCAGGGGATTCGGCTTTGACCCGGTGGTAAGCATCAACAGATTCCAGACCGATACTGAAGCGGAAATCACGCTGCTGGAAAAGCTGCTCAGGGATGAGAAGGCAAGATGGGCTCTTTCAGAGGTTTACAGCAAGGGTGCAGACGGCGGATTGAAACTCGCGGAGGCCGTTCTGGAGGCAATAGGGCAGTCAGGCGGAAAGGTGAGCAGGGTTTACGATCTTGGCGATTCCCTGAAGGACAAGATAATGAAGATCTCCAGGAACGTGTACGGCGCTGACGACGTCGTCTATTCCAAGGAGGCACTCAGGGACCTGAAACGCATTTCAAAGATGGGACTTGACGGTCTCCCGGTATGCATGGCGAAGACACAGTATTCGTTTTCAGACGACGCCACGCTGTTGAACAGCCCAAGGGGATTCAAGGTGCACGTTGAATCGATAAACATTTCTGCAGGTGCAGGCTTTATCGTGCCGATCCTTGGCGAGATAATGACCATGCCGGGATTGCCGGAACATCCTGCAGCGGAAAATGTGGACGTGGATGAAGCAGGCAACATAATAGGCCTGTTCTGAACATTTTTCCCGGGGGTGGCAATAATTTTCCTGAAGTCCACGAATCCCAGCCATAGGAGTATGATCCCTATGAATTGCGAATAATAGGGCAGTTGTGGGAATGCTGCAATATACGGCGATCCCAGCGAAAAAAAAACCACATTCCTGCAGCCAGGTAGGCCCATGCCCGGTGCCAACCTGCAGGGTATTCAAGGTCAGGAGAATAGAAAGCAGAGAGTTTGCAAGGAAAATAAAGAGCGTGGATGCAAAGACCAGTAGGTACATTTTATCGGTCAAACTGAGTATTTCTGAGTCACTTGTATAATATTCGCTAAAATGCGGGCATGGAACTTATAACCTAAAGCTAGCAGTTACTGAACTGGATGTTTTTGATAAAAATAAATTCATTGAAGCTGCTGGAAGGTGATAAGACCAAACATGTAAGAATGCCAGTTTAAATTCAGAATACTCATTGGTGGTGATGAATGTTGCTATCCGGATACCAAGAGAACATGGGCTCATAGTGGTCTGGATCAACACTTTCCTGCTTTCTCTCCTGCTCTCAAGCCAGCATTTTTCATATGGCATTATAACTTTCATTATTTTCCTATCCACGTTTATAGTTTATGATCCAATGTTGATGGCACTAAGGGCAAGAAAGAATGGCAGGAGCTGGATGGCCTTGCTTAACCGGAACTTTCCATATGTCATCCCGATACTCTTTTTCATAACGGGATGGATTGTGTTCATGGCCGTGATCCGGATCATGCCCATCTATCCCCTTATGATTCTAGCCTTGGTGTTTCCTGGATATCTGATCAGCTTCTGGAGGGGCGAAAGGAGTGTCATTGCGCAGATTCTATCCATAACAACGCTGACCTCCCTGTACCTGATACTGGTTTCTTCCATGACCGGGTCATTTTCGGCAGCAGAGGTAACGACTTTCCTGATAATCACCGGTCTTGAAATCGTAATAGGATCGGGTCCGTCTGCCATTATGGATTCCAGGATATTTCACGTGAGTTTCTGGAAAAGTTATGTTTCACGGGTCATGCCTATATACCTATCCGTATCCGTTCTGATTGCTATCCTGCTTATTCAGCATCCAGCAAGACTGATGATCTCCATTATTCTGGCCTCCATGTTCGCCCTCTCCTTCCCGCTGATGCGAAGCATGCCCATTAAAAAAATAGGGGCTTTAGCTTCCGCTTACAACCTCCTTATCCTGGTTGCTGTTTCCTTCATGTACTTTGGTTCTGCTTGAGACTTGCTGAGCTAGCAAGCGGGTGAGAAGAGAAAAAGCACTGATGAAAAGTCGTCTCTATAAATGCAGAAAATGAGGTGTTGAATGAAAACAACACCCGAGTGCGTGGGCGAAATATTTCGCTGTTGATCATCGTTCTCAACATTTATAACTCCTCCATTCTTCCCCCAATGTTGCTGATAGAAAACTCGGATAAGATTCTCGACAGGCAGTGCACTCTTGAATTGCGGAACGATTATCCGATTCTTGCGCTTTCAACTTCTCTCAGGGCATCCATTCCGGGGATTGCCATTATGTCTGGTGATTACGTCGAGATGATCCTTTTTGTCCCTAAATCTCAAGATAATTCCAGGGACATGAAAATATTCCTGGATCGGTTTGGTGCAGTTGATCTCGGTGCAATGTGGGCAATCAGGGCGAAAAGCACGGAGTACCCACCAGTTGAAACCTTCAGGATGATCACCGGTCTCCCATCTGTTGTGCTTGATGGCATGATTCTGTCAGGTGGTGCCTTGAGAGTTAATATGAGATTCAGTCATGAGCATTCCGCAAAGGTGTCCGAGGCAATCATGAAAGCCTCTTCCGGTATTAAGGGACTTGTTCCTGTATACCTTGGGCAGAGCAGGGGTGCCATGAATTTCCTCAAGGAAATAAACGCTTCCATACCTCTTGATTATATTTCACTTTCAAGTTTTCCTCCTGAGGAAGAGAAGATCAAGGAGAGTAACCCTGTTCCTGGATCGTGGGTGAGGGAAATAAGATACATGTCGGAAGAGGATATTGATGCTGTATACCTTTCCGGCCTGCCAGACATTGATGACTCGGCAAAGGAGGCTGGAGCGTCCGAAACAAGATTCGAGACGCGCACTTCTAACAAGGTGCTCCAGACGATCCAGGCGGAAACGGCAATGGTACCTATACCTACTTTCTTCAGGAGCCAGGGTTTCGATGGAACCAGGTTCCAGATGGACTTTGCAGTGCCGAGGGATTACAGCAGCGGATTCCTGAAGATAGTTGCCGGTGTTGGTGAAAAATTCTCAGAATGGAATATTTCCATTGCAGGTATAATCCCCTTCGATGAAATCATGCAATAAATCCGTGACAAATTGCCACAAATTTATTAATTAAATTAACCAATAGTATAATTACTAGTCATAGCATAAAAATCCATGACATTGGTGCAAGAGGCATGGAATCATAAAATTGTACGGTACCTCGGATTGGCAAGAATGATAAGGTCCGTTGGTACCGGCGCAATCTGGCCTTTCATTGCACTTTACTTTAGCGTGGATCTGCAGCTGCCTCTGTATATTACTGGAATGATATTCTCCGTTTATTTTTCCATAGGTATAATTTCTCAACCAGTTTCCGGCCTGCTTGCTGATTCCCTTGGCAGGAAGCCGACAATGGTAGTCGCATCTTTTCTCTATGTAGTGGTCTCCTCGGCACTATTCCTTGCCGATGTTCTCCACGGCAGTGCCATCATTATATCCGCCCTGTTTGTCTGTTTCGCGCTGCCATCGGCCATTGAGTACCCTGCAATGAATGCAATGGTTTCTGACCTCTCTCCGGAGATCGGCAAGAGCCGTGCGTTTTCAACATTCAGGACAATTTTCAACATCGGATGGATTATTGGCCCTCTCTTCGGAGTAATTTTCTTTGAGCTGGGCTTCTCGCTAATCTTCCTTCTGAATGTCATTACGTCGGTTGTATCGCTACTGTTCATCCTTTTCTTCATTGATGACAGCAATAGTTTCAGGCGGTCAAATGGGAGGGAAATAAACGGTCAGCACTTCAAGCTTGATCGCCTCATAATCATTTTCGGAAGCGGCGTATTTTTCCTGTCAATGCTCGCGGGACAATTCCAGACATCGCTCCCACTCTTTTCAGCCCATTCAATACTCAGCAACCCGTCACTCTATGGTTATGTCTATGCTGCAAATGGAATAACCGTTGTAGTTTCTCAACCAGTTATAAACAGGCTTATGCGCAGGTTCAGTGATATGCAGTCCATGGTCCTCGGAGTCCTTTTCTATATCATAGGGTATGGGACGGTGGCCTTTACCAGAAGCCTGCCGCAGTTGATACTGGACATGGTCATCATCACCACTGGAGAGAACCTTACCGCACCTGCTGAGAACTCGGTTATTTCCTCATACTCCACACAGGATAAGACAGGCAGATACATGGCGTTCAAAAGCGCGATGTGGGGCATTGGTAGCATGGTTGGTCCCTCGGCTGGATTGTTGTTCCTCTATGGTTTCGGGTACAGTGGATTCCTTACTTGGTCGTCAATAAGCCTGTTTGGAGTAGCTGCAATCGTTGCATTTCTGCTTTTCGCATCCGGAATGAAGAGACGGGTAAAACATTCTTTCGTGAACCTTACGGTTCATGAGGATTTTTAAGTTTAAACGTGCGTCGTTAATAAAAGGCGTTATCCAGCGGTTTTCCAGCCACACCGCCCCTATGTGCTCAAAGAATGACACCTGAAACGCATCAGAAAAACTGTACATAATGCCAGATTTTGCCAGAAAATATTTATCAAGGTAATGAATCTACACTTAGTGGTAAGAAATGACCAAATTTGTTCTGATATCAGACACCACGCTTGCATATGAATATAGGAATTTTCCGCTGCTGGATTTCCTTCCTTGCGCCCCTACCAAGGCAGTCCCCCCTCCAGTATATAAATTTCTAAAGGGACCAGCTCCCCCCGCTCTGCCAGACGGGCAGGCTCTTTTCTCGCAGTACTCAATCAGAAAGCTGGAGGCATCGCTCCTGAGGAAATACCGGAGAGAGGATGTCGCTGTTGCCCACGAGGACTATCTATCAAACTTCATAAAGGACGACACGGAAATAATAGGCCTTTCCACAATGGATCCGCTCGGCCTCGGCCCAACAACAATGTCATATTACGCCCTCTTCGGCGGGGACCTTAATGCCTGGGTCAGAAGGGAATGGGACACGCTGGTCGCCAAGGTGAACGCGGCCCGATCAGGCACAAAAGCGAAGCTAATCGTCGGGGGTCCAGGGGTATGGGAATTCACCATACTGCGGGATGAAATAGACAAGTACAATTTTGATTACATCGTTCAGGGTGAAATGGATGACATGGCAGGAACACTGTTTGAGCAGATAAGATCAGGCGATATTGATCCTGCTGTTTTCTACCAGGGTTACATGACATACGATGATCATTTCAGGAAAGTTATAAAGAAGGATCCGAAATTCCTTGCGCGAGGGATCACGCAGCAGGCGTTTCCGAAACTTGAGGAGATCCCTGAGATTGTTGCGCCATCCATGAAAGGCATGGTTGAGGTAATGAGGGGATGTGGTGTAGGATGTGATTTCTGTGAAGTTACCCTGAGGCCGCTGCGGTATTACCCCATAGAAAAGATGAAACGGGAGATTGAGATCAATGTACGTGCAGGGCAGACCAATGCCTGGCTCCACTCCGATGAAATATTCGGATTCAAGCACGGGAACATGTTTGAGCCCAACGAAGAGGCAATCAGCGAGGTTTTCTCTGCGGCAATGGGCGTGAAGGGCGTTAAGACCTCCAACCCCACCCATGGCAGGATATCCATAGCCGCGGGATATCCGGAAATGATCAGCAACTTCTCAAAAATACTCAAGGCAGGCCCAAGGAACTGGATAGGAATCCAGACTGGGGTCGAGACTGGCAGTGACGAGCTTGCGAGAAGGCACATGCCAAACAAGACACTGCCACTGAAAATAGGGCCGGACGGATCATGGCAGGATATAGTGTGGCAGGGAGTGCATACAGAAACAAGGTACTACTGGAGGCCGGCTTTCACTCTACAGGTAGGGCAGCAGAATGAAACCGATGAAGATAACTGGGACAGCATAGCGATGATCAACAGGCTCAGCAACTCCTTCGTTGACGGAAGGCCATTTGAGTTCACCGTCACGCCTCTGCTTAATGTTCCTCTTGGAAGGATAAAGTCAAGAAGCCTGAATACGGAGATGCTCTCTACCTCAATGCTTGCGGTATATTATGCGTCCTACAGGCATCTAGCCAAGATGGCTACCAGGGACGGCTTCCGTGATTCACGGGGCGGATTCGTATCAAGGCTGGGAACAGGAGGCATAATTTCCCTCGGGGGAAAACTGATGCTAAGAACCGTGGAAAACATCGCCAGGAAGAGGGGAGTGGATATAGACAAGGTTAAGAGATGGGGTAACGAGCACGACAAGGAGATTACCAGTCTGGCATCCCTGGCCAGAGCCTGAACCATATACTTTTTTTGACCACCCCTAAATTTTCAATTGCAGTTGATGAAGGGTAACCCTGCCGTTGCATTCATGAAAACTAGCGATAAATCTCAATATCGGGACGGGATCAGGCAAAGTGCCCGCAACAGTCCTGAAGGTTGATCAGAATAAGCCGGATCCCGGGGTGGTGGATGCAGCCGCGAAAGTCATAACCGGCGGGGGGACTGTCGTTTTTCCAACAGAGACCGTATATGGCCTGGGGGCCAATGCCCTTTCGGCAGAGGCTTGTGGAAAGATATTCTCTGCCAAGAGGAGGCCGGCGGACAATCCCCTCATAATACACATATGCTCAATTTCGCAGCTTGACAGCATATGCAGGAATGTCCCTGATACAGTGAGGACTGCCATGGAACGCATCTGGCCAGGTCCCGTCACGCTTCTTCTGGAACGCAAACAACTGGTTCCCGATATAGTAACTGCAGGTCTGCCAACTGTGGCTGTGAGGATGCCGGCCAATCCCCTTGCGCTGGCACTCATTAAAAGGAGCGGAACGCCAATTGCCGCTCCGAGCGCCAATATCGCCACAAGGCCGAGCATTGTCGACTCGTCTGATGCAATAAAGGAACTGGGGAACGTGGTGGATATGATACTTGATGCAGGCAGGACATACTTTGGAATAGAGTCCACAATAGTTGACGTGACCAGGAAACCATACGTTATGCTACGCCCGGGGGTATATTCTCCTGACGATCTCAAGCCATTCCTCGGGGAGATCACTTCCGATATGCGGAATACAGGAGTACATGGAAGCCAGGTGCCTCTGGCTCCGGGCATGAAATACACGCACTACTCCCCGAACAAGCCTCTGATCCTCATAACTGATGAGGAACTCTTCAGGAAGATCCCTTCAATAACCAGCAGAGTGACACTTATCGGAACGTCCCAGATGATTCACGGGCTGGCTGGAGACAACATTTTGCTCGGCGACGGTGAAAACACATATGAAGTGGCGTCGAACCTTTTCAAGGCATTCAGGGAACTTGAGGACAAAACGTCCCTGGCCGGCTGCATACACCCTATCAGAGAAGAGGGAATAGGTATGGCCGTAATGAACAGGATCGGGAAGGCAGCATCAAAGACAATTGGAAGCGAGACTGACCTGCTCCAGTATCTGGATAGTTTATCGGTCTTAGATAAATAAATAAATTCTCTATGCATTGAGCATTGATGAAAAAAGTTGCAGTCATAATGGGGAGCAAGAATGACTATGATTTCATGAAGGATGCAATCACAACTCTCAATGAATTCGGTGTTGAAACAGAGGTCAGGATTGTGTCCGCACACAGGACTCCGAGATTCATGATAGAATTTTCGTCCGAAGCTTCCGGTAGGGGAGTCGAGGTAATAATTGCAGGCGCAGGAGGGGCTGCACACCTTCCGGGCATGACAGCATCTGTTACCCATCTTCCAGTAATAGGGGTGCCCATACCGACAAAGAACCTGAACGGGCTTGATTCCCTCCTGTCCATAGTCCAGATGCCTTCTGGAATTCCCGTTGCCACTGTCGCAATAGGGAATTCAAGGAACGCGGCTCTGCTTGCACTCCGCATCCTATCGATCAAGTACCCTGAAATAAAGAAAATGGTCCAGGAGTACATGGAATCCGAACAGAAGCGCGTCCTCGGTGAATCGGTTTGACAAGGATTGGAATTATAGGGTCAGGACAGCTCGGCTGGATGATGATCCTCGAGGGAAAGAAACTTGGCGACGAGTATTATGTGCTGGGTGGTGACAAGGGTGACCCTGCTTCGCGTATAGCGGACAGGCATTTTCCCTATGAGGATTACAGGAGGTTCGTCGACGAGTGCGACTTAGTAACGTACGAATTTGAGCACGTCAATGCAGAGGCCCTGGAATATGCCAGCTCAAAGGAAAAACTTAGGCCAGGGATAGAACCCATCAGGTTGAAGAGGGACAGGAGCCTGGAGAAGGAATTCCTCAGGTCTGGAAATTTCCCCATACCGAGGTACGAGACGGCAGAGAGTTTGCCGGAGCTTGCCAGGATACGGAAGGAATTCGGGAGGTGCGTTATAAAGACAGCCGCCGGTGGGTATGACGGAAAGGGCCAGTACTTCCTCAAGGACGGTGAGTCTCTCCCTGAGGGCCTTCCTGAACAGAAATATGTAGTTGAGGAGTTTGTGGATTACCAGCACGAGGCTTCCATCATAATATCACGATCAACAAGGGGTGAAATTTCGGCTCACGCGCCCTCATACAATCTCAACCTCAATGGAATCCTGATAAACAGCTTCGCTCCGTCGGAAGACAACGGCATGTTTGAAATATCCAGGAAACTGGTGCAGTCGCTTAACTACACAGGAGTAATGGGCATAGAGTTTTTCATAGTGGACGGAAAGCCATTCATCAATGAATTCGCACCCAGGGTGCACAATACTGGCCATCATACCCTAATGGGGTCATCCATATCTCAGTTTGAACAGCACATACGGGCTATCAGCGGACTGCCGGTCGGGACTCCCGAACTTCTCAGGCCAAGCGGGATTGTCAACATAATAGGAACGGAACTGAACAACATACGGAAGATCAGCACCCTTAAGGTCGGTGGAACCCAGATATACTGGTACGGGAAATCTGAAGTCAGGAGGAAGAGGAAAATGGGTCACGTGAATTGCATTTCAGACTCCAGGGAAGGGATAAGTGTCAAACTGGGACAGGTCATGGCTATCGTTTACGGCAATGACCTTGCAAAGTTTATCTAGGGGCTAAAGTATAACAACAGCCTTAACGCCGGGGACCGACTTTATCCTGGCCAGCATGCCGGACGGGACTGGGACATCAGTCACTATAATTGCCTTAGGGTTCTCGACCAGGTCCGGATCATCGCCTATCACCTGGCGTATGCTTATTTTTTCCATGGCTATAATATCGGCAACACCGGCAATTATGCCGGAACGGCTTGCGGAATCGGGAAGTATTTCTATGACGCCCATTCCAACCTTGGAACTGGCCATGCCCAGGTTGCAGACCGGCCTTAAATTCTGGAAAAATTCCATGAGCGTGGAATCTTCCGAGATCTTCCTGAGAGTCTCCACAACGACCCTCCTGTCGACGCTGATCGCCTCGGCAATTGAGTTCGGTTTTATCTCTATCCCATCACAATAAATCCTCAGTTTCCTGTCCATGTCCATCTCCACGTTCAACCCGATGGAAATCATCTTTTTAATGACCTTCTGCTGTGACGGATTGCGGACAAACTTTCCACTTATCTGATCCCACATGAATAAAGTCACTTGAATTGCTTTAAAAACCTTGTCCTTAAAAAATAGGAATGAGAATCAGGTTCCGTCGCTGATTCCATCCTCTGAAAGCTGGATGACTGTTTCACCCTCAGGAAGGTAAGGTGAATCAATCAGCCTGGCAATTCTCTTCCCTGCCTTGCTCTTCCTGAGATATATCCTGAAGGTTGCGGTGTGACCAACTATATTCCCGCCGATTGGGGTGGTTGGGTCTCCAAAAAATACATCCGGCCTTGCAGATACCTGGTTTGTTACGGCTATGATTGCGTTATAGATGGTGGAGAACTTGAGCAGATCGTGCATGTGCCTGTTGAGCAGCTGCTGCCTCTCAGCCAGAGATCCCCTTCCCATGTATTCCGACCTGAAGTGGGAAGTCAGGGAATCAACAACAACCAGTTTTATATTGAATTCCTTGGCAAGATCGGCTGCCTTCTCCGCAAGGAGTATCTGGTGGTGTGAGTTGTACGCCCGTGCCACGTGTATGCGCTTCAGGGTCTCGTCAGGATCAACTCCTTTCGCTCTTGCCATCTGCACTATCCTTTCCGGCCTGAAAGTATTCTCTGTATCGATTATCATGGTTTCCGCTTCCAGCCCCCCCCTCTCGAAGGGCATGGTCACGTTGACCGCCAGTTGGTGCATTATCTGCGTTTTTCCTGATCCGAATTCCCCGAAGAACTCTGTTATGGATTGAGTTTCAAGCCCGCCCCCAAGCAGATCGTCAAGGTTCTTGCTCCCCGTTGTCAATTTCCTGACCTCCTTCCTGCGGGCGAGGATCTCCTCTCCGGTCTCGAAATTGCCGACATCAGCGGCCTTTCTCGCAGCATTTATTATCTTGATTGCAGCACCCTCTGCTATGCCGCTCACCTCTGACAGGTCCTTTGGCGATGCTACGGCCAGGGTCATTATGTCGTCATATCCGTTTTCTCTCAATTTCTCGGCAGTCGCCTCTCCGACGCCGGCTAGATCTTCTATGGTTATTTTCTTAGTTTCCTTCTCATTTCCTGCCATTAGTAAAACACCTCTTTGTCTATGCTCAGGCTCCTGTCCGTCAGGTCTATCGATTCATGCTGACCAGCAGAAGCCAGGGATGATCTTATGGCATCCACGTTCTCCGGTACCACGATGCTTTCCTGGTGGACTGCCTGGATATAGTTCAGCCGGTCTCCCTTTACGCTAACACTGTCCTGCCAGATAACTATTTCGTAGAGGTCCGATCTGTCCCTGTTCCCTTCCCTCGACATGTCCATTATCTGCGCCGTGGAAGTGAGGCCATCCTTTCCGGAGATAAGCCTTACCCTCCTGAACTTGCTCCACGCACCAATAACCTCCTCACGTGTTGTACTTTTCTTGAGTTTTGCATCTACAACATGAACGTGCATAAGGGTTGTCGGTACCTTGACAGCCACGGTATCTATGTCAATATCCCTGATCACGGTCTTTACGTCAGGGGCGTGATGTGACGGGAATTTAAGGCTTGGCTCTATGGCATTAATCGGGCCCTTCTTGCTGTCATTTGGATCGGTTGCCCTCCTTATCAGCGTAGCGTTGACGTGCTGTATTCCAATTTCCGAGTGGACAGGAAAGAGGCTCCTTGCAAGTCCAGTCGTGTTGCAGGAGACCACCCTGACAGATTTCTTACCGTAGCATTCCCCGTAACTGGAATAAGCATTGAAGCTAGCATCCGCCACTGAGCTCTCCTCGCCCCCCTGAAATATTGCATTTATCCTTCCGCTGTACATAGTTCTGTTCTTCTCGCCCATCCCCTCAGGCGTTGCATCCACAACTATGTCGCTTGTCGATAGCAGATCGGGCAGCAAACCTGCAGTCTCTATCCCGGCATCCTTAAATTTCCTGGCTGATATTTCATCAGGAACGTATATCCTGAAGGTCTTCGCAGCCATTCTGGCAACATAGTCCGGGGTCGCCTTCACTATTCCGGATACCTTCATGTCAGGTTGCTTGAGAACGGCATTAGCTACCCTCCTGCCGATGGTTCCATACCCGTTCACTGCTACATTTATCATGGTATTCTCATGATTAGAGGGAGGTATAAAGAGCTTGTTTTTGCACCATGTTTCATCAGTTGGGAGTGGCTCCTGTATAGACTGCCATGAAAGTTTTTTAAATCAGCCATGGATATGGGAAAAATGGTATCAATTAAACTAATTACATGTATGGTACTATTAATAATTATACCGAATATGGGAATGTTGGCACACGCCTCAACAGGTGGTGCCGGGCTGCAGGCTGGCAATTACTACAATTTTTCAGGGCAAAGTGTTGGATCATTTCCGCAAAATGCGACATGGATAGGGTTCTCGCATGCGGGCAACGGAACTGGTTACAACATCTCAATCAAGAATGGTCAGTACGGAAAGAGCCTGAGCATTACTACCAATGATAATTTTACAATGTCCTACCTGAGGATGGCACTGGCCACTTCTCGTTATACCATGGTGCAGTTAGGCTTCTCCTGGAATGATAACCTGAGCATAGGTGACACCCTGGTGTCATTTCCCGTCTATTACGGAAATTCAATGGTCGGAGATATATTTATAAACCGCTCCCAGAATGCCACGGTGATCTCTGCAGAGGGTGTGAATTATCGCCTGTCGCATGAACCAAGAATGAACGGGTATTATGACATCAAGCTATTTTTCTCAACATCCTATGGGAGAAACTTCTACCTGGAAATATTCAGGAATGACAGCAATTACATTATCCTTCCCCTGGACATCCCAACCGAGACCACGTATGGGGGGAATTTGTCAATCATGGCTGGAGGAACGATTTCCAATATAAACATATATAACATAACGGATGTTTCTGAACCCAGCGGCATCTTCCAGGCCGTACGGAATGGAACGCGGTTCTATTTCTCCAATTTCACAATTCCAGCGGTATACAGGCCATATGGGACTCAAAACCAGGCAATCCTCTTTCCCTCGCAGAACTCTGCTTACTATATCGGCTGGAATGGAGATATCGTCGAGTATAATTATGAGAACGGGAGCTTCTCTCAGATTTCCACCGCCGGTGCTGATTCATCATTCAAGCCGGTTGGCTTATATTCATGGCTCGACACTATCTATTTCCTGAGATCCGGGACGAATTCCTCCACAATCTTTTCCCTGAACGTGACTTCCGGCAGGCAGGACAATTTTACGCTTTACGGTCTTAGCGATCCATCAGGCCTCATTGCATCAGGAGGTGATGAAGTTGTAGAATACAACATAAGCGGCGGCATTTCCGCCATTAACGTATCCACCGCAAATTCTCCCGGGGTCATTTCCGCATGGCCCGGGGGAGGGGCGTATTCCTTAACAGGAATCTATGCAGAAAGCGGTTTCATAACGGTTGAGGGGGTCAACGTAACAAACGGATCAACGGTAACGGAAAGAATTGACCCGGTTTCACTTTCTAGAACGATGGTATCCAGCAACACGTATTCACGGTTTGATGGCTCCGTGCAAGTTTACAAGACAAGTTCAGACAACGAAGGTACTTCTTCGATCCTGAGCAGTGCTTTATCTGGTGTAAGCTATTTCACCAAGGCAGGCGCCAACAATGAATTCCTGCAGCAGAGCATTTCAAGTATAGCTTACGCCGGATCAACCCCCGTCATATTCAACGGTTCGGCGTACGCCATGATTGGCAACTCTTCCATGGAATCACTGCCCATACCGGTCATTTCCTCATCAACACTGTGGTTCAATGGAAACTTCTCAGCAGGTTCTGAAATGAACGCCACAGAAATCGTGATATTCTACCACGATAAGGCTGACGTCTTTTCAGGTAAAAACGTATCACTGAAAATCAGCAGCCACTACTTGCTGAAGGGGCTTGCCTACGTAAACACCACAGTCACTTCAGCCGTCGGATACACCGTGGAAATATCCATGGCAGGCTTCCGCTTTGTTTCTGATAACGAGGATCTCGTAATAAATTCCACAGGAATTCCTGATGGCAATTATTCCATGTCAGTGTATGTCAGCAACAACGACGGTTATAATTCCACTGCAACTGCCAGTTGTACAGTTGACAATAATAACCCTGCAGTGATTTCAACCCCGGAAAACGGAAGTTCTGTCTACGTTGGGCAGGAAATCCAGGTGAGTGTATCAAACATAACTGGCTTCCTTAATGCTGAAATTTCCACACCGTCAGTGAATGAAACAACCTATTTCACCAGCATTGACATAAAAGTTACTGCCACAGGAGGAAAGAAACAGTTCCCGGTACACATTAATGTCACAGACATATACGGGCAGGTTTTCTCAAGATACCTCACCTTCACTATACTTAACACATCATACAGTGATTTCGGCATCAACCTCTACAATGGGGAATTCCTCAGCCATGGGAACCTGACGCTAACATGGACGCCAATAAGTAATGTTTCCAGCTACGGTCTCAGGGTACAGGGAAAGAGTTTTCTCACCAACGTTTCAGTAGAAGGCACGAATTACAGCATGCAGGTTGGAAACGGAAATTTTACGCTCTTCGTATACCCGGTTCTCGGGGACGGATCCGTCCTTACGGAATTTGAGTACAATTTCACTGTTATTGCCTTTTCTCCGGGACTGGCAGTCTCTTGTAGCAACCGATCCGAGTATTCATTTTTCGGTAACTCCCTGAACAACTCATTCTTCATAGCCATAAATTCAAACATAACCTCCGAGATAAGGGCTAATTTCACTTCCCCATCGGGTACAGTATTTGACTGGTTTAACGGATCAAGCAGTCTTCAAGTCATGATTGGCCGCGATAGCCCCGGGTTTGAAAACAACGGAATCTATACTTTTTCTTACCTTTCTGCATCTGAAAGCGGAACGCAGACAGTCGGCTCTATCCGGATAGCTGTCAACAATACGATTCCGGTGATCAGTAATCCTCCCGGAAAAAGCCTTTTCATGAACGTTTCATCGTTTCATGTAAACCCGGGCGTTCCCGGAAACTCCCGGATGTTTTACTCCCTCTCAGCCGCCTCATTTCAGGAAAATTATACAGGATTGGAAAATGGCACTGTTGGGTTGGGTCATGCACAGGGACTTTACCACATCACATTGATGGATGTTACACCAAGCGGTAATTTTGCACTTTACAACTTCACGGTGTTTTATTCGGATGCTGAACCTTTCATATCCCTTAATATTTCAACGGCACAGGCCAGGTTCGTCAATTACACAACGGTAAATTATACGGTGACTGACCTGGCACCGCTCAGATCAATCGAAGTAGCCTTTGGTAACCGCGTGAACTCCGTCAGCGATCCACCTAAGAATGGAAGCTTCATGGTCCTCTTCAATTCAGACGGGGTGTATAACCTTTCAGTTACTGCAGAGGATCTCTGCCTCAACAGCAACAGGTCGGCAAATGTAACAGTGAACGTGACATACTATGTTACAGTAAGCTCAGCCTCCATTGCATCGAGCATATTCGGCAATTCCGGGAAATTCAGCATCGACATGACGGGTACCAACCTGCAGAACGTGAATATATCCTGGTATCTGGACGGAAAGTACGCTGGTTCAGGAAAAACTTTCTTGACAGAACTCCCATTGGGAAATTCAAACGTTACCTGCATTTTTGGATATGACGGAAAGACCTTTGAAATTTCAAGGGATAATTTTGTCGTTGGGTTCGATCCGTTCTTCGCAGTACTGCTTTCCATAGCAGGAATAACCGGCGTCCGGTACACGCTCTCAAGGAAAAAGGATGAGGCTGCGAAGAGACTGATACTCAGCAACTCAGGCAAGTCACTTCGCGAGATCAAGACGGTGGGCAGACAGACAAGGGTGCCTGGCGTGTCAATCAGGAGGCAGGTAAGGAAGCTTTCAGGGAGCGGAGAGATCATGGTAGAGAGGGATCTGAGTAGGGAAATTTACCTGTTCGTCAGTGGAGAAGGCAAATGATCAGGGGCATGTTCAGGTTTTCATCCTCACCAACGATGTCAAAATGGAAGTCTGCATAGAAAAGATTTTTAAAAAGGTTTTGAATAGGGAAAAACTAAGCGGGTCGAGATGAATCATTCTGTTATAGCGTTTATAGCTCTTCTTTCAATGGTAATGCTTGTGGCAATACCGGCAGTTTCAACTGCTGCCACTCCAACACTTTCACCTCCACCGGCTACTCTGCCTGCTGTTGTCTACTATCCTAATCCTGGTTCTGGAGTCCATTATACGATCACGACTCCTGAGTGGAATAGCTTTTTTTCGAAGGTGATAGATAACCAAACCTTTGTTTCATATAACTGGTCACTTAACGTTACGCAGCCGCTCATAGTATTCGACCTTACTTACACCGGCCTGAATCCATACGGGATGCAATTCATCCTGGCGCTGGAAAAGGTTGGAGGATTCCCCAGCATACAGAATATGACTGCGGCCTTTAACATGACAAAGAACATGCCTTCCCAAATAAGCGGATACAGCAATATACAGGCACTTAATGCCGGCGCTTATCCCGGTTTCACCTGGTCAGTTCCGAAAGTCCACAGTCCAGTGACAGAGTATGAAGAGATAGGTGCCATAGGGGCAATCGTAGTGGTCATGTTTGTTCTCTACTTTACTTTCAACAGGAAGAAATAACCCCATAAGCCAGCTTAAATTCAGGAATGGACTGAAATGACGGATTCTGATGGCCCAAAAACAGTATGCAATACGGAATCGCCGGGCATTGATGGCACGTTCATATTCAAGATATCATGAGCAATGGATCTGATGGGAATAGATGATGAAATCATCAGGGGACGAAAAGACCTCCGGTGAGAAGTTCCTGGCCGACGCGATGCTTGGAAAACTGTGCCGGTGGATGCGCTTTCTCGGGTACGACGTTGAATACGCTGACAGCTCGATGGAAGATGACGACATAATAAGGAAATGCAACTCCTCCTGTCTTATTCTTATAACAATGGATGTTGATTTATCGCAACGTTTGGAAAGGTCAATTCTTATGAGGTCATTCGATATGGATGATCAGCTGCTTACATTACTCGATGCATATCCCATAGGCAAGGAAAAGGAAATGTCACGATGCCCTGTATGCAATGGCGTCCTGTCTTTGAGGAGCGGGTCTGTTGGAGTCTCGGTTCCAGTTGCAATAGCAAGGAATTTCCATGAGTTCTGGGCATGTACCGGATGTGGTAGGATATACTGGAAAGGATCGCATTACGATAAGATAACGAAGAAGCTGTCGGAGTTGAGAGATGAGAATACTATCAGACGAGAAGAGTGAAGAGTGGAAGAGCATATACGTTGAGGATCTAGACGATCTATGGTACCTCAGGAACATAATCAGGAAGGGAGATGCCATCAGGATGACCGTCATGAGGAGACTGGAGAAGCAGGACGATATCAACAGGCTCAAGGAACAGTCACGGAAGCCGGTGACCCTTACCATAAGGACCGATGAAGTTGAATTCCAGGAGTTCGTGGACAGGCTGAAGGTGCTTGGGACAATAGTATCGGAAAACGAGAACCTGAGGGGGGAACACCAGTCATTCCTCATTTCTCCCGGTACCACTTTTGACCTGAGGAAGGGGGAATGGAACACCGAAGAGTCGAAACTCATCAAGGAGGCCCAGTCCCACTATTTCAGCCAGGAATACATTTTCGTGAGCCTGGATGACGAACAGGCAACCATATCGGTCATGAGGAGTTACGGCATCCAGTCAGCAGCGAGGATAGATTCCCTGAAGTCTGGAAAATTCTACGAGAATAACTATTCAGAGAAGACTTACATTGGTGAGATAATCTCTACGCTGAAAGGCATCATAAAGAAGGAAAGTGTGATAATAATCCTCGGACCGGGATTCACGCATGACCATCTCTATTCATCTATCCGTGATGACAACATGCTTGCAAAATACCAGTCATATAATTTTTCCACCGGAAGATCAGATCAGGGCGCGGTGTATGAATTTCTATCCAAGCCTGAAAGTGAGCAGATCTTCTCAGAATCAAGGCTTTTGAAAGAGAAACGGCTGATTGAGGAATTTTCGAGAAACCTCAAAACAGGGGAAAGGGCTACATATGGATATGAAGATGTGCTGAAAGCAGTTGAAGCTGGATCTGCTGAAAAAATAATGCTTACGGAGGAGGAGTTTCGCAAGGAAAGATCCAGGAGGATACTCGATTTGGCGGCAAAATCTGGAACAGGAATCCATATATTCAGTTCCCAGAGTGAAAGCGGGCAGCTGGTCAGGAGTTTTGGCGGATATTGTGCAATTCTAAGATACTGATGAGAGAACAGTCATTTGTCAGGAACAATGTGACAGCCAAAAGTCACGAAAAGGTAAATATATTCACAACCGTTTAACCGTAAGCGCTCCGATGGTGTAGTCCGGCCAAGCATTTCGGCCTTTCAAGCCGACGACCCGGGTCCAAATCCCGGTCGGAGCATTAGCTCTACTCCCGCTGGATTATGAACTAGAAAAAATTTCACCTTCTTCGCTTCCTGTATTGCCGCATCCTATGACGGATGGAGGTATATCTGCGCGCTTGACAGATCCTCATGCCCACTAAGCTTTGATACGTAGAATACGGAAACTCCCTGTATCTCGTCGTAACCTGTTCTATGGACAGGTATTTAATCATTCTGGGAAAAACCCACGCGGTGTCATGACACCGCTGCAGGGCAACAAAAATATTAGGTTAGTTTTTTGAC
>DAICSO010000023.1:0-19306 GCA_027368075.1 bacterium | reverse complement strand
ATTATTGATCTGGTAGCTGAATACATGGGATTCGGGAAAGACTTCGCTTTCAACACCCCGGAAGATATCTGGAACGAGATAAGGGAACTGTGGGAAGTGGGACACGGAATTACGTACAGAAGGCTGGAAAATGGAGGCATACAGTGGCCGTGCCCATCGGAAGACCATCCGGGTACAAGAATACTGCATACGGATAAGTTCACGCTCGGGAAGAAGACCTCCCTGGTTGTTACAAAATACCTGCCAACTTCAGAGGTAACAACAGCGGACTACCCGATCCTGCTTTCAACGGGCAGATCCCTGTTCCAGTTCAATGCGGCAACAATGACAAACAGGTCAGGTAACAGGGCGTTCCATGATACGGATTATGTGTACATTTCCCGTGCTGATGCGGAGAAAATGAATCTAAGAACAGGAGAAAAAGTGAAGCTTGTCAGCAGGTACGGTGAAGCAGTGACAAAGTTTTCAGTGAATTACGATCTGAAAGATGGCACTGCATTTGCAACCTTCAACGATCCTGAGGTCGGACTCAATCAGGTAACAGGCCCACAGAGAGATACAAAACAGAATACGCCGGAATACAAGGTGACTGCTATCCGGATCGAGAAAACATGAAATAAAAATAAAAAAATGGTATAATTTCCCCTTAACTGAGAAAATCATACACAAGTGGCGCCAGATCGCTTGGTTGATATCCGCTGTATGTTATTGGATTTGTGTCGTATCCGGAGGTTATGAGACCAAAGTTGTTATATGGTCCAGTTCCGGGCGTGTAATTCCACCAGAAATTGCCATTCCAATGATCCTTGTAGTGCACTGTCAGCCCGGAAAATATGCTGTAGTCAGGGCTTATTGCTGTGTTGTATACCGTAAAATTATTTCCGGATATTACGTTACCTCTGCTGTACATTGTCAGTGCAACGGGCCCATTTGGTGATGTGCCAAACGTAGTTGAGACATTTATCACTGCATAATTTGTGTGGTTTAGATGTGAGGACTGGACAAACTGGTTTCCATAAACATTGTTGTTACCCATCTCACTGTGCATATTGTAAATGAGCATGGAACTGTCAAGTGTTGTGAACTGATTGTCATTCACGTTATTGTTCTGTGAATTCCAGAGAAGCAGGTTAGCCACCGGAAACTCAGTCTGCTCGAAAGAAAACCATCCAGTGATCTTATTTTTTATGACCTGTGCATTGGAAGTTTGATATAGCACCAGACCGAGGTTGTTGGTGGACGGCAGCCCGAAAAACGACGAAACAGAATAAGCTACTGCGTTATTTGCGTAATTCACCGTGAAGGAGGGCTCTGAAGTTACCAGGGTATAGGCGCTGATGTCATGCAGCAACAATCCAGAAAATGCCGGAAACGCGTAGTCATTAAGTTCTCCAAAGAGAGGATTAATGTATCCGGAGGCAGGAGCATTGTTGTAGATGACGTAGGGGCTATTCTGCTGTCCATCTCCATAGCTTGAGATGTATTTAAGCTGGGAATTGTCCATTGCATAAAGCGGTGTATAAACTCCGAGCGCCGAATTAGATGAGAGTGTCTGCTGCCCGTTGTAGCCAGGGTCTAGTTGCGACATCTGCGGATTGTAGTTGCTGAGCATCACATCTGAAGCCATCGCCCCGAATGGTACGGTGAAAGAGTACATTCCTGAGTTTGACAGCGGTACCCATGCCGAGTTATTTTGGCTGAAAGAGGTCCCCGGAGATGCAAACATGAAGGCATTCGGTGGGTTTATTGTACCACTGTATGAGGACATCTTTGTTACTTTGGAAACCCCCCACATTGGGTAAACAAAGGATGGACCGGCAGTTAGCATTGCCACATCATTGTTGGTCCATGATACTGCAACTCCCTGAGAAGTTTCACCTGTCTGCGATCCAACGTCGTATGTGTCAGGGAAATTTGTATATGTTGTGCCACTAAGGTACTTTAGCTGCAAACTGGCACTTATGTTAAGGACATTTGCCGTGCTCCCCCCTCCGGGTCCGCCTATCATGATCTCTGCGTCATACGGAATAAAGCCGGTAGGAGTGAGTGTGTTACCGCTAATGAGGTATTGTGGCTGAGGTGCAGTGTAAGACGGGTTTGAGGCAGGCACGGAGTTAAATATAATTTCGTCGTAGCTTCCAGAATAGTAGTTGCCGGATGTCTCAAGAGAGTAATTGTAGAACACCGTTGATCTGCCGTTTATAACCGAGGTATTAAGATAAAGATTCAGAGTAAACGGATACGTTACCTGGAATACGGGCCCAAGTGCATAGTAGTAATAGGGAAAGACAGGAGTCCCATCGTATGAATATAGTGAATTCGGAGTCAGGTTAAAAGCCGAGCTTGAAAAATTCCATAGGTTGTCCAGCAATTGCAGAGTATGTGTTCTTGCAGAATAGAACACAACATTCTGTGTCCAGAATGAGTAGTTGCTCTGTCCAAAGAGTGCCACATTATCCAGGACAGCATTAAGCTGGAAAGTGACGCTGTTTGGTCCGTCGTCAAGCGCAGAAAAATCCTTGAGGTTACTTATATTCAACGTCGCCATTACGCTGTTAAACTCAAGGTTGTAAGCCTTCAGCTTCCCTCCATGTCCAACAGGAGCCACACCGTAGGCTCCGATGCCCATAGGAGCGGGGGCAGTTGTGTATGAAGGTGTGATGACACCGCCACTTTTGTCTACCTTTGGATTAAAGTTTGGCAGATATACGTATTTTGCGGGTATTCCCTTCTCGGTCAATGCATTCATCACCTGTGCTGCTTTACCCGCCAAGGTCGGGTTTGCATTTTGGTTTGCCGCGAGGCTGCTCGGGGTATTTGCCTGATTGGAGGAGCCGTTGTTAGCAACAACCCCGCCAATCAGTGCCATCGACGACATCACCATTGCAAATGCAACGAAAATCACCATAGCCAGTACAAATTTACGTCTCAACATGTATATTCATGAAAATATACGACATACACATATATGAGCATTTTTCTCTACACAAAGTGACAATCACCTGAATTTCAATTTCAGGGATTATCACGGTAAATGGCGGGTTTTATTGAGGATCACATGTAGAAAATGCAACATCGAAAGGCAATTATCCGGACATCATGTCAACGGGCATAATACCATGCCTTCGGCTCCAAACACTCGTTCGTGGCTGAAGGTGGCAAATATAATTATCCAACCACTTCTTATCTTTCTTCATGCAAGGTCGTCCCAGAGTCAAGTCACTGGTTGTATCCGTAGCTCTTATTACTGTTGTTCTTGTGGTAACGGCGATACCTATCGGTGGTTTGCCGCCTCTCCAGCAGTTCCTTAATCCGTCATCTGGGGTATGGGATCCCCATATTCCTGCTTATTCGACAGGCATTCAGTACCTGAATGTTACGGTAAATGGATCGGCGTCCAGCATTGTCGTTTACAGGGAGGCTAACGGTTTTATAGGAATAGATTCAAACACTACGTGGGGCATGTATTATGAGCAGGGATACCTCGAAGCACAGTACCGCCTTGAGGAAATGGATTTCCTTAAGAGAACAGCTCTGGGCACCCTTTCACAGGTGGTTGGGCCATCCGTATTGTCATCTGATATATTTTACAGGACACTGGAGGATTACCAGATTGCTGCCGAGGAGAGGGCAGGTCTGTCAGCCACGAACCAGACTTACCAGGCAATGCACAATTTTGCCCTGGGCATTAACGCATACATTAGTTCCCTCACGCCGGCGACCCTTCCAATACTCTTCAAGTTGCTTGACTACACTCCCCATGACTGGAATGTCACAGACGTGCTTGCAGTGCAGCAGCTATTCATCTGGCAGAACAGCGCCGGTGGAATGGATCCGCTCTATTTCAACTACGCGCTCCAGAAAATGCCAGAAAACGTGACTCAGGGACTATACCCGTCCTACCCGGCCGGAATACAGAATCCCATCGTGCCGTACTCCACTAATCTATCCATCTACAATGAGACCGGGGACGTGCATAACCTGACCCTTTATTCACCGTCATACAATTACACCGGAGTATCGTCCACTGGACTCGCCCAGAGCGATGCCCTCGCCATCAGGGCATATTCGCAGGTAAACGCCGAGGACTCCTATGCGTTTGAAAAGTACTTCGGTGCCAACGGTTCCCTCAACATACAGTATGCAACGTTCAGGGATTTCGGCAGCAATGACTGGGCGGTTAACGGCGTGAAGACAGGCAATGCCTCAGCACTGCTGGCCAATGATCCCCACCTGACCACATCCGTCCCCTCCATCTGGATTGGATTCCAGCTGGTTTCTCCGGAGGAGAATGCCGTGGGAGTAATATTTCCAGGCTTCCCGGGAATAATTCTCGGGCACAATACCAACGTTTCATGGGGCGCAACAAATGGACAGGTCCAGGAGACTTACTTTTATGCTGAAAACGTCAGCAGTGCGCATCCCCACATGTATTACATGAATGGTACCTGGAATAAGTTCCAGTTAATCAACGAATCCATTCCAGTGAAAGGAGAGGCAAATTACAGGATAACGGTAGAACGGGCAGCCAATGGCGTCGTAATTCAGAATGGCAGCTCCCCAATTGCAATGGACTGGACAGGACTGTATCCGTCCTACGAGATCACGGCGGTGGTGCTTAATGATCGCGCAAACACCGTCACCGAGTTCAAGCAGAACCTGGTCGCATATTTCAAGGTAGCCATACAGAACTGGGCTGTGGCAGATTCTGGCGGTAATATAGGGATATTCCCATATGGCAACTACCCGGTAATCAACGCAGGAAACCCCAGAGGCATACTTCCCGGGACAGGACAGTATAACTGGATGGGCTTTATCCCGATTGACAAGCTCCCCTATCTGTATGATCCGGCAAGGGGTTACGTCTTCTCCGCAAACCAGATAACAGTATCCCGGAACTACCCGTATTACATCGGTTGGGATTATGAGTCAGGCTACAGGGCCGATGAAATACATTACCTGCTGAACTCAACCTATGGGTTCAACACGTCAAAAATGGAAAGCGTCCAGCTCTCTGTGCACGACTTCACCTCAAACATAATGATAAAGCCATTGCTTTCGTCGCTTGAATATGGGGGTATGGCAGGAATGGCCGGATATTCTAACCTTTCAGCATGGGACGGCAACATGACCGTGAATTCCGTGGCTGCAACCATTTACTATTTCTGGCTGGCCAACCTCGTGAATGACACCTTCCGGCCATACCTGCAGTATTATAACATCACTCCATCCGAAGGACTCAACCAGACATCGTTCTTCCTTGGTTCCGATGCCACCTATCACGGGCCGCTGATCGAGGACATAATCAACTGGACCCTCACTGATCCGTCAATCCACTGGTTCAATAACCCCATTACGGGCATGACGAGGAACGAGACAGATGTCATGCTTCTTGCATACAACCAGACAGTGGCCTACCTTGACTCGGTATACGGGCCCATCTCAGGCAGGTGGGAATGGGGCAATGTTCACCAGCGTGTGCTGTCCAGTTTCTTCGGAGTATCATCGATGAATACGGAACAGCTTCCAGCAGCCGGTGACGGAAATACTGTAAATGCTGCTTACGGTCTTGTGTCGGATTTCGGGCCCTCCTGGAGAATGGTAGTTAACATGAGCCATCCGCAGAGTGCCGTTGGAATATATCCCGGGGGAATATCGGAGAATCCATTGAGCAGCTATTATTCCAACACGTTCGCGGACTGGAACAACGGAGTTTATTTCAGGTTGATTCCGGAGACAGCTCCAGCTGAATTCTACTCCGGCTATGCAGGGGTGAGCTAGATGAGATACGGTATTCCCATAGCGTTCCTCGCCAGCCTTCTGCTATCATTTGCACTTTCTTTCACGTATTACTGGTACCTGATATTCATTCCTGAAGTTATAGTGGGAATGTTCCTCGTGGTGCGGATAAGGCATGCTCTCCTTGCGGGCATAGGCGCGGCCCTTGGGACTGTACTGCAGATTCTGTCCTATGAGGGTTCTTTCAGGCTGTCCGAGTCCGCTCTGGTAGCTGGAGTTGCTGGAATTCCAGGCGGATCAGCAATCTTCCTCGTATTCACCATGATAATTGTGTTTGTCATAGCTTCTCTCGGAGCCATTATAGGAATGTCACTGAATCCTTTGATCAAAAAAATGGAAAAAAATAATAACCCTGGTTAAAGCGGAAGGCTCATGCCAAGTGCGAATGTGGTTACTGCTGCAAACATCAGGTACATCAGCCATGTGCCAGTTACGAGGTGCCAGAATCCTTTTATTCTGGTCCACTGGGCGGATTTCATCAGGCTGGCCGGTATGTCGGAAATGTAAACGAACGCAAGCAGTATAAACAGTACAGCTACCGGGATGTCCGATGCCTTGAAGAAGACAAAAGCACCCGTAATGGATATCCAGAGGAACGCTACAGCCATGTATCCGTCCACAGTCGTGTCTCCGCCATAGTAACGGTTTATTCCCAGCGCAAACCAGTGTACACCGTAAGCTGTGAAGGCAGTCGCAGCCATGTAAAGGACCGGGCTGGCCTGGAAAGCATTGAATACGGTGAGTCCAAGGAATAAATATGTTCCTGCCAGGAATTGCATGAATCCTGGCATCCATATGCCCCACTGTCCCAGCACTTTGCTAACTTTTTCAGTCATTTCCTTTGGTATCCTGAAGAATTCCCAGCCCCCATAAATGAAGTATCCGGTACCAAGGCCGAAGAATCCTATAGCAAGCGGCGGCAAAGCTCCTGTCATATTAACCAATAATTATAATCACATAATATATAATAATATATCGGTACCTTGACCGGAATCGGATGTACAAGAATAATTAGGGTCAGGATCAGGCAGGTTGCCGGGCTATCCTTTCAGGATGGGCATAAACGCTGAATCTGCCCTTCCTTACAAAGCATGCCAGGGTGATCCCGAAGGTTTCTGCAACCTCAATTGCAAGACTGGAAGGCGCAGAGATAGACGAAACAATGGGGAAGCGTGCCATGGCAGCTTTCTGAAGAATTTCAAAACCTCCCCTGCCACTTATCTGGAGTATGAATGGACCGGCATCGAGCAATTTGTGTGAGAAAAGATATCCGACGCATTTATCTACAGCGTTATGCCTTCCGACATCCTCCATTGTCACAATATGTTTGCCCCTAAAGTCAAAGATTCCTGCGGCGTGTATTCCTCCAGTGATCCCGAAGAGATCCTGGCTCTCCATCATTTTTTCAGGCAGGGATAGGATAATGCCTCCATCGACAGTATCTGATTCCCTAATGATCCCGTTTCCACGAATGAAAATCTCGTTTATGCTGCTCTTTCCGCAGACACCGCAGCTCGAGCTTAAGAAGAAATTCCTGCTGTTAAGTTTGATCAAGGGCAGTGCATCACTCAGAGCTACCGTTATTGTGTTGCTTACATGATCGCATTCGACGTGATCGACATCTTTCGGCGACTTTATAAAACCCTCGGTAAGGAGGAAGCCGAGAGCAAGTTCCCTGTCGTTCACAGGTGTCCTCATCGTTACCGCGACATTCTGAGTCTTCCCGCCTTGGAGGAGGCGTATCTCAAGCGGTTCCTCTGTCACAACAGAATCTGAATCATCCCTGCAGAAACCAGGGCCAGAGAACCTTGACACCCTGGTCTGGATGTAGCCATGGCTGTCGTCAGTCCTGATCATGTTCACTATCCCTGGTCTTTTTTGTAAAACCTTTCATGGTGCCGATGAGTATTCTCATTCCAGAGCTTACGTCTGGGTCCTTGATCAATGAGTTAAGTGAAAGCAGGCCCATCGGCTTCCCATGATGCTCCCCGCTTCCCCTGTTCATCTCGTCAGCAGCGTTCTCCATGAAGTTCCTGACCATCTCCGGTGGGAGCCGGGATAGAAGAGTGTACAAGGCGGTTATGTTCCTGATGAAATTTTCCATGCGTCTGTCTGAAAGTTCCTCAGTTATTGTAGAAAGGGCGTCATTGTAATTCTCAAGCAGGGAAGAAGCTATTGAAAGGATCCCGCTGTCACTAAGCGCCTTTACTGCATGCATCAGTTCGATCAAAGATTTGCCGTACTTTCCGGACATGAATTCCATTGCATCAGGGCTGGTTTCAGTGCTTTTCTCGTCTTCAGTTATCCTCGAAATCGACTCCGACATCTCAGTTCCTCCCGTCGTCGACTATTGGCCGGTAATCTTTTCTCTTCCACTTCTCCTCTATCTTCACGCCTACCTGCGGCCTGGGATGCCCATATCTGGGATTCGTAATGGGCAGAGGTATGTGTGGCTTGACTCCTGCAATCTTCTCCATCTTCACGGGCAGTTCCTTATATGCTGGTGTATGCGCGGTTGGGTCCATCAGCCTGCTTGTGAGTATATTTATGCCCTCCTCACCGGGGTCGTTCATGGGCATGTACATCTCCCTGCCGGTTACGCGCTCGGTCACGAGCACCCTGGTCTTCAGGTGACCCCATCTCGATGTGAGCCTGACTTCATCACCGTTCTCTATCATCCTTTCCTTCGCGAGTTCAGGTGAAATCTCGACAAAAGTATTCGGTACTTTCTCCTTGATTCCGGGGCTCCTGTAGGTTTCGTTTCCCTCATGAAAATGCTCCAGCAGCCTCCCATTGTTGAGATGCAGGTCAAACTCGCTGTCCACAACAAGGGGTGGGTGGTACTCCAGCGGATAGAACCTCGCCTTGCCGTCCGGGAAGTGGAATTCACTTTTATAAAGAAGAGGGACATCATTGCCATTCTGATCCACCGGCCATTGCTGGCTTGCAAACCCAACCAGTTTGTCGTAAGAGACGCCGGCAAAAATCGGCGAAAGCCTTGCAGCTTCCTGCATGATCTCGGAAGGGTGCTTGTAGTTCCAGTCGTAACCCAACTGCTTCGCAACCATCTGGATTATCTCCCAGTCAGCCTTTGCATTTCCAATCGGGTCCATTACCTTGTATATCCGCTGGATGCGCCTCTCTGTATTTGTAAATGTACCATCTTTCTCGAGACTGACCGATGCAGGAAGTACCACATCGGCGTGCTTCGCCGTTTCCGAGAGGAAGGCATCCTGGACCACAAGGAAATCAAGCCTGTCGAGCATTTCCCTTATGTAGTTTGTTGAAGACCCCGTTGTGACAAGCTCTTCCCCGATAATGTACATGCTCCTGATCTTTCCGTCGGCAATTCCCTCAATGCAGGTGTTGTTATCCACTCCAGGAGAGGCTGGAATTTTGCACTTCCACTCTTCCTCAAAGCGTCTTCTTGCATTGTCATCAGATACTTTCTGGTATCCGGGGAGATAGGCATTCATGGCCCCAAAATCGCTTGCTCCCTGAACGTTGTTATGTCCCCTGAGCGGGTATGCACCTGTACCAGGCCTGCCATAATTCCCCGTAACCAGCAGGAGATTTGATATGGATGTGGAGGTGTCGCTACCTGCCTGGTGCTGGGTCACTCCCATTGCCCACAGGATGCACATACTGCCGGCCCCGTGTATGGTTTCAGCCACGCTCACCAGCGTATCCCTACCAATTCCTGTCACTCTCTCAGCGTAATCAAGCGTGAAGGGTTCCAGGCTCTTTCTATAACTCTCGAAATCATTTGTTCTGCTGGCAATGAATTTTGTGTCAGCCCATCCCTGATCAATAATGTGCTTCGTGACTGCTGAGAGCCAGACTAGGTCTGTTCCGGGGTTAGGATGAAGGAAAATGTCTGCCCTTTCGGCCATTTCATGCTTCCTCAGATCAGACACTATTAACTTCTGATGGTTGATCTTGTGTGCCCTCTTCACCCGTGTTGCAATTACAGGGTGAGATTCAGCGGTGTTTGTACCTACTGCGATTATGAGGTCCGAACGGTATATATCGCTTATGGAACCCGAATCGCCTCCGTAACCGACGGTGCGCCAGAGGCCGGTTGTAGCCGGTGCCTGGCAGAATCTGGAGCTGTTGTCCACGTTGTTAGTATAGAAAACCTGCCTCGCAAGCTTCTGCATCAGGAAGGATTCCTCGTTTGTTCCCTTAGAGGATGCAATGAATTCTATTGCATCTCCGCCGAACTTCTCCTTGACGTTTGAAAGACCGTTTGCAACAGCCTTTATTGCCTCATCCCAGGAAGCAGTCCTGAAATGGTCGCCATCCCTTATCAGTGGTTTAGTAAGCCTGTCGCTGCTGTTGACGAAATCCCATCCGAATTTCCCCTTTATGCAGGTCGAGATTCCGTTTGCAGGTGATTCCGGCATAGGCTGCACCTTAAGGATTTCTCTGCCTTTTGTCCACATTTCGAAGGAACATCCAACGCCACAGTATGTGCATACAGTCTTTGTTTTTCGAATCTGGGACTTCCGCATGGCGGATTCAACATTGCTGATAGCCATTACGGGTTTCATGCCCACCGTAGGCTCAAGATCCTTCACAAGATCTATCATCTTTTTCTTGGTCTTCTCCCTTATTCCCGTGAAGAAGCCCGCTTTGCCGATCATTGTCTTCTCCATGAGCGCATTGACGGGGCAGACCGTTACGCAGTGGCCGCAGGATACGCATGATGAATCGTTTATTGGTACGTTGTTGTCCCACACAACCCTGGGTCGGTCAAGTGTCCAGTCTATGGACAGCGTCTCGTTGACCTCCACATCCTGGCACGCCTCCACGCACCTGCCGCAGAGTATGCACTGGTTAGGGTCATACACATAGAACGGATTGCTGTCATCAACTGGATACGGTTTGGGTTCAAAGGGGTATTTCTGATTGTCTATTCCCAGGTCGTGCACAGTGTTGTGAAGGGCGCAATCACCGTTGTTATTCTCGCATACAGTGCAGTACATATCATGGTTATGCAGGATCCTGTTTGTTGCCTCTACCTGGAGATCAATAACGTCCCTGCTCCGTGTATCTACAACTATCTCACCCTTGACAGGTTCTGTACATGACCTCACAACCCTGCCGTTGACCTTCACAAGGCAGGTGTCACAGCTGCCGATGGGCCCGAGGTTTGGCTGGAAACAGATATGAGGCACATTTATTCCATTATCAATCAACGTTTCAAGAATCGTGGCCTTTGCCGTTGTCAATCTGGTTCCGTCTACCAGTAGCCCTTTCAATCCATCAGTCATAACAACACCGAAACTATAACCATCAGGGGCGTATCAGGCAAACAAATCTCCTGATAATTATTATAAATTATAACTGAACATCATATTTATATCTTGGCAATGGGGCGCAGCCAGCAAATGAATTTATATCTGCATCATGACTTATATGCTTGTGTCGAAACCTGCAAACGCCAAGTTGGGAAAATATATATCGCCGGAAAGAAAGGGCGAATTGATAGAACTATTGAAGCAACGCTTTGACGAGAACATGATAAGGCACAGTGGCATTATCTGGAAAAAAATTCAGGCGAGGCTGGAAGCGAATGCTGAAAAAATATGGTCAGTTAATGAAATGGAAAGAACCGGAGGCGCGCCCGACGTTGTAAGTTATGATGAAATTACCGATAAATACTTTTTTTACGACTGCTCCCCGGAAAGTCCAGCGGGCAGAAGGAGTATCTGTTATGACGGCAGAGGGCAGGAGGAAAGGGAGAAGCAGGGCATTAAACCCGGAGGGAACGCCATTGATATGGCTGCAACCATTGGCATTGAAATTCTGACAGATGTGCAATACCGTCAGCTTCAGAAAATCGGAAATTTCGACACAAGGACTTCCAGCTGGCTGAAAACACCGCCCGATATAAGGAAGCTTGGAGGAGCTATTTTTGCCGACAGGCGTTACGGAACAGTATTCGTGTACCATAACGGCGCATCCTCTTTTTACAGTGGAAGGGGATTCCGCGGATTCCTGGAGGTCTGAAATGAAATATAGGACGCCAAAAAAAATAATGAAACTCTTAATGTATAGAACCAGGAAAGTAGGGGACATCATGCATAAGGTCTCGAAAGCAACCATAGCTTATGCGAAGAGCCTGAACATCGATACAATCGTCATAGGTCACAACAATGGACGGAAACAGTCTATCAACATGGGAAAGATAATCAGGAGGGGTGCGTGCCAATCTGCAAACGGCACACTGATCCATGCCGATCTCAATGGATCGTGTAACATAATAAGAAGAGCAATCCCCGAAGCTTTTGCGAACGGGATAGAGGGTGTAGAGCTATACCCAAGAAGTTTAAGCATCAGACAGATGATAATTCCCAAAGGTGGATGTTAACATGGATAACGGAAATCGTAAGGTGGATGGAACTGGATGGAAACGTTTCAGATTAAAGGAAAAGAAGAATGAAGCGGATGACGTGAAGAGTTTCATCTTTGAATCGACTGAAACTCAGATGTACTTTTTGCCGGGGCAGCATGTAATAATACGCTTTCCGGATCTTGAGGGAGACCAGCGAGGAAAGATGCGGCATTTCTCAATCTCCACATCACCCCTGGAAGGAAAATACATAGGCATAACAACAAGTATCGAACCCATGGATTCACCCTTCAAGAGGAAGCTTGATTCATTGGATAAGGGAGAGGAAGTTGATGTCTTTGGTGCCATAGGGAAGTTCATCTTTGAGCCTAGCCTGTGGAAGGAAAGGATTATTGTGCTGGTCGCAGGCGGGATAGGTATAACACCATTCAGGAGCATGATAAAATATGCCCTTTCCATGAATGGGAACTTCAGGATCCGCCTCCTCTATTCCGGGAAAACTTCAAATAATCTAATCTTCAGGAAAGAACTTGATGGGTTGGCTACCGGAGATTCCCGGCTAAAGATATTCTACACTGTAACAGGCGAACCAGAGGGACCCGGAAACCTGCACAGGGGGAGGATCGACCAGGAATTTATCATGGCTAACGTTGAGGAATTGGATAATGCCATGTTCTATATATGCGGCCCTCCGAGAATGGTTGATGAAGAAACACGCGTGATAGTATCAGATCTCGGCGTGGATAGAAACAGGATACGTACGGAGCAGTTTCTTGGCTATTGAATCTGTCACCGTGTATAGATTGATGTTGGAAGTCCTATTTTTCCATCATTTTCCTCATCATGCCTGCCATTTTGCGGGCATCATCGTCACCAGCCTTCTCAAGGTTTTCAACAACTCCCTTTCTGTCGCTCATGGGGTGGTTCTGGCTCAACTTCCATCCAGCATCCACTGTCTGTGATTCTACCCTGAAAGCAACAATCTCCTCGACCATTTTCTGGTAGTAGGCTTCCTTTTCTCTCCCCTCCTTGCGCCACTCTGCGTCCAGGAATGTTGACAGCCTGATCAGGAAATCCTCAGTGTCCTTCCTTTCCATCACCTTGAGGGTGCCCGTGATCCTGACGGAAACATAGTTCCAGGTCGGAACGGATTTCCTTATCTCATACCATCTGGGTGAGATGTAGTGGTGAGGCCCGAAAAACAGTATGGTGACCTTCCTGTCCATTGCCTTCTTCCACTGTGGATTGTTTTTGGCCATATGGCCGTATACGACAAGCTTCCCATCCTCGACTTCGTGAATGAGAGGTATGAGGGTTGTGGTAACTTCATCGCCCACGGGGAAGAGGAGGAAAGCGAACGGGTTCTCCTCGATGAAGCGTCTTATCTCGTCGAAATCCTTTTGTCCGAAATAATCCGGAATATACACACGGTTCCATAATCCACAATTATAAATGTGTTTGCAGAACTGAAAAGGAAGTAAAGATGAAAATGCGTTTGTGCTTTTGGAAATTACGTTCCTGATCTGGCAATTCTCTTCTAATGGATAGGAGTAGGATGCTTTTCAGAGAATTTTCCCACGAGCCAGCCACCAAACCCGATTCCCCACAGGAGATCAGGATAGACAATCATCCTTTCCATGCCGCCATGCCCGAGCCCCAGATATATTCCCGGGATATACAGTATAAGAGCTATCAGGCCGACAGTACCCAGTATTGCCCAGAGAACTGACATAAGGTTCCTGATCTTCACAAGCAGGAAATACGGCGCAATTGAGGACATCAGGAACACGAGCAAAGAAAATATGAGGTGTGGCGATCCTGTTGTCTCAGGAAAGAGACCGACACCCATGGCGCCAATCCCCGCAAGAATAAGCACCACTAGAAGCGGCCTGGAAAATCTCCCTATGAAATAACCTGCAACTATTATGAGTAAACCAAGAATAACTATGGATATGTTGAAAATGTAGGCCGTGCTACCGACTCCAAGATCACTGATGTAGTTTCCTGAAACACTGTATTTTGGATAGAGTATCTCCGCAAGAAGCATAAACAGGATAAACTGCACGACACCTATGAAAAATGCAATTCCGGCCACCTTCATCCGGGTTTCATTGTTAGTTTCCATAATCTCTTACGCATAAGTATGAAATATATTTTTTCCAATGGACTAGTTCTTAGATATTCTTGGAGTCTCAGAAAGAATGCTACGTAGATGATCAAGCGTTGCCCCATCCTCGCAGTAAACGTACGTCCCCTCCATTCCACGCGATAGCATGATTCTGTATCGGTTAATCAGCATGCTTCTGGCTCTTTCCGGGGCAGTTATCGCGAGTTTCTTCAAGGAGTTATTTCCTCCAATCCCGTCCATGATCTTATCTGGCTGTATGGTCCAGGATCCCCTCCACACAAGGTCTTCGCCCCAGATCAGCCCCACGTAGTCGGATTCAAACCCCTGCGATCCATAAATGGAAGCGCAGTACTGCAAGGGATCCTTCTTTCCGGTCCAATATGCTGGGTATTCCGTCTTTTCATCCATCAGCCAAAGAATTTCAGGATCAAATACACGCCTCTTCTCCTTTCTTCCATCACTTTTCGTGAATGATGCAAGTAACGCGAGTTTTGGAGGTCTAACCGAATCAGGTTCGGTCTTTCTTTCTTCCATGGTGCGCAACATCTCCCTGATATTGGAAAAAAGGCGGAAATCGTACTGCAAAGGCTTCATTGCAATATTCCCGGAGAAAATTGAACTTAAGAAATGATCATAATCTCTGCCTCCAAGGACCCTGTAGAAACCCTCCAGGTGAATTTCAACCACTCTCCTGCCCTTCTTGCGTGCCAGTTCCGAGAAAGTCGCTGATGTGCCCGACTCATCACCCAGCAAGATCTGATCCTCATCGTAAAAATAAACTGATGTGAGAGGTCTCTCCAAGGTAGTTGCAATCACATCCCTGGTCATTCTCTGCGCCTCGTCATATATGATCAGGCTTATGTTCTTCAACTTGCCCGGATCGAAATTCCTTTCACCGATGCCCCTGAAGTTTGCCATTGAACCAGTTGAGTAATACTGCAGGAGAGGTGCGAATCTGGGACCTAGAACCTGTCTCAATGTGTTAATTAGCCTGTTGTTTCTATAAGCAAGCAGGGCGCCATAACCTCTCTTGATGGATTCAAAAAGCAGCGCCAGTGCCACCAGCGTTTTTCCCGATCCCATCCCCCCGCTCACGAGGAAAACCAACTGTTCCTGGTGAGCAAGATCATTCATGACGTGGGAAATGATTTTAATCTGCTCTTCGGAGAGCCCGAAGCCAGCATTGAGGAAAGCCATGGAGGCATCTTGAAGTATTTTGCCTATGTTTGCCTGGACATAATCTATCAATCTTCTGCCGGTTTCGAATGATCCCTCTTCTATTGCCATGATATCCTTTTCGGTGGCAGCCTGCTTCGGCAACAACTGCAGTTCGCTTTGAAGTTCCTGCCCATTGTAAATAACCCTGCACTTGTCCCCATCCGTGGTATGATACATGTATACAACGCCATCAAAGCCTATGGTTCTCGAAGCTGTATGAAAGTTCCTGAGTTTTGACACATAATTCTCGACCTGATAGCATGGATCGATGTGCATAGAGGAATCTCCGCTAACCGAGAATTCATCTAGTTTCCTGTAGGTTTTCCAGCCCTTCGCCTCGACCACCAGTGCCCGTCCATGGCGAAGCAGCAAGTAATCCGCCCTTTCAAGACCAATAGGGAATTTCAGCTCCATGAACACCGCAGTGCTCTCCGATACGAAATTCTTCATCGCATTCAAGGATCCACGCCATGACATCTCCTGCTCTATTCCTGGTCGGGAGCCATACTCAACTGCAAAGTTGCTCCTCAATTCAGAAATGATTTCCTCATCTGGAACGGAAGGAAAATTGGAGCTGAAAAAGAGGGATGACTGCAACTTAATGTTATAACTGGACTCCATATGTAAACATTTGTTAGAGATCGGGGCTTAATATGATCCATCGGCTACAAGCATCGTTATAAACATGGAACAGGAAAACAAGTAGGGGCCTGCAAGGGTCACCTTCACCTCATCGTTGGGCTGCAAATCAAATTGAGGGTTTAATGGCACATCTATTCAAACCGCTTTGGCCAGGGCCAATCTGTTGCGATCAGTAACTGAGTTAGCCGTCATTTGAGCTCAGTTAGCTATATAATACCAGATACAATATTGTTTCCCGATGAGAAAAGTCAGGGTTAAACCATGGGAAGAACATTATCAGGTTCTATTTGGAGAGGAAGCAAATCTGCTCCATGAAGTGCTGGGAGAGGAGGCAATGGGCATCTTTCATATAGGTAGTACGTCAGTTCCCGGACTGAAATCAAAGCCAATAATAGACATACTGATCGCCGTAAAGGATATAAGCAAGGTAGACAGTTTCAATGGAGCGATGGAAGAGGTCGGATACGCTGCGTTTGGTGAAAATGGCATACCGGGCCGGCGATATTTCCAGAAGGCCGTGGGTGATGATCATAGCCACCATGTACACGTATTTGAATTCGGGAACCCTGAGGTAGAGAGGCATATCGCCTTCAGGGATTATCTCCGTGCACATCCTCAGGTTGCGGAGAAGTACGGCACCCTTAAGGCAGGTCTTGCGGAAAAACATCCCTACGACATTGATTCTTACCAGTCTGGAAAGGGTGCGATGATATTTGAGATCCAGGAAGAGGCAATCAAATGGTACAGGGAAGCAGGGAGAGTCGAAGCTGGCCAATGAGATCCAGGTATTTTCGAGGTTTTGTCTGTTGCCATTTCAAGTTTAAGTAACCATAAAAGTTAGAAATAATAGATTTCCATACACCGGAAACGGCATCAGCCTACGATCTTTTGGCCTGATCCCTTGCTTTTGTTAACTTTCCCCTAAGGAACGAGGCAGTATTTATCCATCCGTATATCCAGAAAGCGTTTAGTGCCACGGCAATCACAGTGAATGTCCATATCAATCCTCCAAACCCTGTCATGTCCATTATCTTTATGGTTGATGTCGCAAAAAGGCCCAGGGGAAAACCGTATGCCCAGACGCTTAAGCTACCCTTTGAGGGCCTCGTGAATATTATTATAGTAACGACAAGGAAGTTCCAGACTTCAAACCCCCAAAGCATCACAGACAGAAAGTTCACGGTTGTCTGGCCAATGCCAATATGATTTACCATTCCTGAACCAGAAAGTGTAACCAGGTTTATCACTATGAGGCTGGCAATTCCAACCGGGAGCATCGTAGTAGGAAGAGCGTCGTGTATCTTGGTGGCAACGTGACCGGAAAGGGCAAGAGATCCAATGAATAAGTACAAGAAGAAGAAAATTCCAAGCCCCATCACCATGAAGAAAAATATGTACTGGCTTTCCACTCCGCCATAGTAGCTCATAAGTTCTGGGGCAAGGAAAACGCTGGTTCCAATTGCCAGTGGAGGAATCACAATGGCATAGTTCATTTCGCGGGGATTGATCTCTTTTGTGTACAGTCGGTAGCCAAGGAGAACGCCAAGCATCAGCGCGAGAAAATACTCAAAGTAGAAATTAGCTAAGGATACTTCTGCAGCAATTGCTGAAATATGGAAGAAATAGATCAACTGATAGTTGCCCACAAAGCCAACGATTGGTATAAGGGCTAGAAAACTCAATCTCGTCAGGTTATCCCAGTGAGACATTATCTTCTCCCCAGTCTTTATCGCCCTGGCTGCCCAGAGAAAAAATAAAACAGCAAATATGGACCACCCAAGGATCATCATGACTTCGGCAACTTCGTGAAATGCATATCTACCTGTAAGCTCGAATATGAGTATATATATCTGGGACAGTGCGAGAGTTGAAATGGAAATTCCGAACCATTCAGATCCGAATAGATTAAGCGTGCTGTTTTTCATCGAATCACATACATTAGAATATGAGGAGTCATCAGTTGGGCAGGTCCCCCGTCTTCGTGGTTTCCATTCCTCTCAGAATATTTATGGCAGAGGTCAGAACCCTGTTACCCGTTATGAACCTGGCGATGGAAATAGCATCCTCCATTTCCGGTACTGTTCCTCCAAGCCTGAAGAACTGGCTCAGGTATACAACGGCACACTCTTCATATCTTATGGAAATGCTTACGGCAAATGATATAAGAAACATGAATTTCTGTTCCAGTTTGTATGGCGATAGCAACTCTTTTTTTTCTTTCAGATGTTCGTTCAGGATGTCGAATGATATCCTGGAAATTGCATCGAGGTTGTCAGGCAGAAATCCCATTCCTGACTCTTTCTTCACTTTATCAAGTATTTTTTCAACCTCCGGGCTAACTGGCTGCGGGAAATTTTTCTCTATCACTGGATAAATGGCACTCATGGAGGAAAGCGTGGAAGCCATCAGGGCCATTTTTGCCGCCTTAATGGAGTCAAGTATATCAAGAGGATCCGCACCAAATTTCCTGGCCAGTTTGAAGTGTATCATGGAAGATTTCTCCTGGCCGTTCGCCAGAGATACCGCCATGGCAATCAATGCAAGTGTCTTGTTGGGAACATTTTTTCTTCCAAGATACAGCGTTAAATTCTCTCTGAACTGTTCTTTCGCCGTTTCGGTGCTAAAATTGCCAACAAGTTCTATTACCTCGGGCATCTCGCCAAGGGTGGAGACTGCAAATCTCTTTATTTCTTCCAAGTCTCTGTTCATAATTTGCGATGGGCATTTTTTTAAATAAGCAATCGCAGTAATTTTTGTCAAATAAAGCTCAAATCCATACAAAATTTGCTATGGATTCTGTAATTTATGGAACCTGATCAAGAACAACCTCGAGGTCAATATCATATATTCCGTAAGCCGGCAAAACTTTTCTTGCATATTCTCTTATCTCTGCGCAATTGGCCCCGATTACGTCGATCATGAATCTTCTTTGCCCGGTTGTCACCGTGAGCTTCTTGATCCGTTGCTGGGTTCTTATGAAACTAACTAGTGCATCGATCTTGTCCGCAGGCACATTGAAGTCGATAAGAGCCCTGCACTCATAGCCAAGTTTTGAGTAATCCACATCAGCCCTGCACCCTCTTATGATCTATCTTTCCATAATGACTGCCACCAGTACAATGTTCTGGGCTTTTGGCCTGCTTTACGTCTCGCCTTCCGAA
>DAICSO010000022.1:0-19812 GCA_027368075.1 bacterium | reverse complement strand
TGGTGAAGCAAAAGATGGATGAGTACTACCTGAGCGATGCTCTTGCCCTTGTAGCTGACCTGATTGATGACCTGTCCAATTCGTACCTGAGGCTTTCAAGAAGGCGGTTCTGGTCTGAAGGCACCGGCGAGGATAAAAACATAGCATATTCTGTTTTATGGAATGCAATTGACAACATCGTAAGGATGATGGCACCAATCACGCCATTCTTCTCCGAATTTATATACAGGAGGCTCACCGGGAAGGATGAAAGTGTACATGACCAGTATTTCCCTTCTTACGATGAATCGCTCATAGACAATGACCTGGAAAGTGAATTTGACCAGGCTTTTACAATTCTTGAGATAACCAGACGACTCAGGCAGGAAGCCAACATAAAGGGAAGGCAACCGGTTACAGAAATTCTTGTTTCCGCAGTTAAGCCCATAAGGAAGGAGGTCATGAATGCGATTGATCAGGAACTTAACGCAAGGGAAGTTAAATTTATCCTCCCAGAAGCAAGACCATTGCATCACCGGGCATCCGTGGTCTTTTCCAAAGCTGCTCCAGTCCTGAAAAACAGAATAAACGAACTGAAAGCCTTCGTTGATGGACACGACAATGATAGCTTATATGAAGAACTTGCGAAGAATGATAAAATCACAGTTGCCGGAATGGATGTGATCAAGGACTTCCTGGCATTTGAGGAGATACCTGCGGAACCATACTCACATGCAGTAGACAGCACACATGGTGTTGAGGTTTTCCTCAACAGGAATATCGATGAGGATCTTCTCATAGAAGGTTCCGCCAGAGAGTTGATAAGGCGGATACAGGTCATGAGAAAGGAGATGAAGCTTGAGTACTCAGACAAAATAATAACCCTCATAGACGCGGGAGGGAGATTCAAGGATGCTACTCAGAAACGAAGGGAAAGCATAATGTCCGAGACCCTCAGCAAGGAGATCACCATATGCTCCCTGGATGCCGGAACAATGTGGGATATTGACGGTGAAAAAGTCAGAATTCTCATATCCAGAGCTTGACATTTCTTCATCCAGGGGTTGACTATCCCCAACTCTTTTACGAAAAGTGTAATATTGATCACAGTAATGATCACCTGTTAAAATGTCAGATGTATATATTGTCTCGGCAAAGAGGACTGCAATAGGTAAGTTTGGTAAATCAACGGTTAAGCTGCGAGCACCTGAACTTGGCGGGGCAGCGATCAGGGGAGCTATAGCTGAAGCTGGCATAGCCCCTGATAAAATCGAGGAAGTGATTATGGGGAATGTCATTCAGGCCGGTGTTGGGCAGAATCCGGCGGGACAGGCTTCTTCCCTTGGGGGCCTGAGGGATGAGACAACCAAGTATACTGTTAATGCGGTATGCGCATCCGGAATGCTTGCAATGGAATCTGCTTTCAGGGAGATCAAACTCGGGGAGCGCGACGTGATCATTGCCGGCGGGATGGAGAGCATGTCAAATTCGCCACTGATAATCCCCCCTGATTTCAGGTGGGGCCCGAAGCAGTTGCTTTACAGGAATATGAAGATCGAGGATACCATGCTAAAGGACGGCCTGGTGGATGCATTTTATTTCGAGCACATGGGAGTATCTGCAGAATCGACCGGAAAGAAATACGGCATAACCAGGCAACAGGCAGATGAGTTCTCGGTTAGGAGCCAGGAGTTCGCGTCAAGGGCAACCTCCACAGGCGAATTTGCCAGGGAGATTGTGCCACTTGAACAGATAACAAAGGATGAGGGAATAAGGAAGACTGGTATGGAAGATCTCCGTAAACTTCAACCGGCCTTCGACAGAAATGGAATACTGACGGCGGGTAACTCCTCCCAGCTGTCTGATGGTGCATCCGCCCTGATCATGGTTTCTGATCGCGCCCTGAAGGAATACGACCTTAAACCGATTGCTGTAGTCACGGGTTACGAGTCTGCCTCCCTGAATTCAAGAGACTTTGTGGAGGCACCAATTCCCGCAACCAACAAACTCCTTGAAAGGCAGGGAAAGAATATAGGCTATTATGATCTGGTCGAGCATAACGAGGCTTTCTCCATTGCGTCGCTTGTTGTCCAGAAAGAACTTTCCATACCTGATGAAAGGTTCAACGTTAACGGGGGGGCAATTGCTATCGGCCATCCACTTGGAAACAGCGGTTCAAGAATTGTTGTTACCCTCATAAACGCGCTCAGATCAAGGAAGCTGAAAACAGGCTTAGCCACGATATGCCACGGCGGCGGCGGGGGACACACGTTAACACTGGAACTTGTATGAGGTGCAAATAAATGTCAGCATATGGAAGCATAAGGATTGAAGACAGTGAAAAGATAAGAGTCATCAGGATTTCGAAAGAATCTACCCTTAACCCCCTTGACATAGAAACACTTGAGGAAATTGCCGATGCCGTAGGGAGCTCGGGGGAAAGGATTATTGTCATTAAAGGCAGCGAGAGGGCATTTTCTGCAGGAGCAAATATAAAGAAATTTGAGGACCTGGACCCCAGAAGCGCTTATGATATGGCCAGGCGTGGACACAGAGTGATGGATTTCATTGCCTCCTACCATCGACCTGTTATAGCAGCGATTAAAGGTTTCGCGCTTGGTGGGGGATTTGAGCTGGCGCTTGCCTGTGACCTGAGAATAGCTTCCCCTGATACGAAGCTTGGCCTGACTGAAACCAATCTTGGAATCCTTCCTGGCTGGGGAGGCACGCAGAGGCTTAAGGCAATCGCAGGGAGAACCAGGGCATTCGAGATGATTGCGTTTGGCCAGATGATCACAGCTGATGAAGCTTTAAGATACGGCGTCCTTAATGCAGTTTCAGAGGACTACTTCGGGTATTCGATGAAATTGGCAACCGAACTCTCAGGAAGAGCAATGACCGCAATTTCCTATGTAAAGGACCTCATGGGATACGAAAGGAATGATGCTGGTTATGAGGCAGAGAAGGAGATGTTTGGGAGAATTTTCAGCACAGATGACTGCAAGGAAGGTGTACGGTCTTTTCTGGAAAAGAGAAAGCCGTCGTACAGTTGGAAATAAGCTTCAGGCATTCCTGAGTTCCTTCACCAAGTGAATGTTTGCGTCATATTCCTCCTCGGTGAAGATTTTTCTGGCCAGGTATACCGACCTGTATTTCTCCGCACTGTCCGGAAAGATTGTAACTATCCTCCCCTCACGCATCCTCTTCGCCACAATGCGGACACCAGCCATGTTAGCACCAGACGAGAGACCAACAAACAGCCTGTTCTCCCATAGCAGATTCCTTACCTCTGCTATTGCCATTTCATCAGTAACGCTTATCCATTCATCGACCAGGTTCCTGTTTTTCTCAATCAAATTCGGGACAGATGAGACAGAAAGGTTCTTCAGCCCCTGTATGTGGTGATCGGGAGCTGGCTCAACCGCTATGATTTTTGTCTCCGGGGAAACAGTCTTGAAGTATTTAGCAAGACCCGTAAGCGTACCTCCAGTGCCTATACCCACGACGACATGCGAGGGCGTCTCCCCTTTGAGGTCCCGGGTTATCTCCGGACCGGTGGTGTAGTAATGGCTCAGTGTATTGTTCGGGTTTGAGTACTGATCCAGATTAACGTATTTCTGAGGATTGCTTCTTACAATAGACTTGGCTCGTGAGATCGCAGGGTCTATGGATATCCTTGCACCAGGAGCCCTGTCCCCCTCCATCTCTATGAGTGTCTGTCCGGATTGGCGAACCGCTTCCTTGGTTTCCTCGCTGCTGCCAGCTGGAATTATCATTTCCGCCTTTATATCGAGCAGAGATGCGATATTAGCTATTGCGATTCCGGTATTTCCCGAGCTTGCCTCTACGATAACATTATCCTTGGACAGATGACCCTCGTAAATCATCCCCTTGATCATGAAGAAGGACGCCCGATCCTTAACGGACCTGAACCTGTTAAAGTATTCCAGTTTGGCGTGTATTTCGACTCTCCCATCCAGATCAAGGCGGGCAAGCGGAGTGTTCCCTATTCCAAGTGAATAAGCTTCATCCCTTATCCTGAGATATGTATCATCATCAAGTTTCAAGAGTATCGGACATGTATTTATTCCCCGCTAAAAGCATTATCTGCCAGAGTGCGATTCAATTAAATAGATAAATATATATATTTATAGAGCGTAAAGTGTCTGACAGGAGCAGTCATGATAATAGAATCCATCGAGATGGACAATTTCAAGTCTTTCGGGCATAAGAGGAAAGTTGAGTTCAGGAAGGGACTTACTGTTATCAGTGGTCCTAATGGAAGCGGAAAGAGCAACATAGGAGATGCCCTATTATTTGTGCTTGGAGTGAGGTCTGCGAAATCCGTTCGGGCTGACAGGTTGTCTGACCTTATTCATCGATCTTCTGAAGATGGACCCGGGCGAAAGTACTGCAGGGTCCAGATAAATATAGATTCCGGAGAAAGTGGTGACGGGCAGGAAAACCGCAAGATCAGCATAATGAGGGAACTGACAGCTGACGGTGATGATTACAAAAGCAGCTACTATATTAACGGTTCAAGGGTAAAGCATTCTGATGTTGAGCAACTGCTCGACTCCCTCAAGATATATCTGGATGGTTACAGCTTTGTTCTGCAGGGAGACATAAACAACCTGGTGAAGATGACTGGAGTTGAGAGAAGGAAGCTGCTTGAGGCAATATCCGGAGTTGAAAGTTATGATAATCAGATTCAAAAAGCCCAGGCCGACATACTAGGCATAAACGATCACATGATCAAGCTGGACGTAAGGACACAGGATGAGCAACGCCATGTCGAGGAACTGCGGCATGACAAGGAGACAGCTGAGAGATACCTGAGCATATCCAACCAGATGCTGAATCTCAGGTCTACCCTTATGGACAGGGAGATTTCAAGATACAACATGGAAATCAGTTCCCTGAATACGCAGATGGAAGAGCTGGGTAACCAGGTTGCAAAACTCGAGGTTGAAAATTCAGGCATATCCGGCAGGGTCACAGAATTACTTGAAAAAAGGCTGAACATAGAGGGGCAGAGGGCTGCAATAAGCGGACAGGAATTGAACCATGTTCGGAAAGCTATCGAGCAACTGAGGCTGGACATAGCTACAAAAAAGATGCAGATACAGAATATAGGCGTCAAGGTGGAGGAAAAGCAGCTGCGCATCCAGAGAAACGCGTCCGACGTGTTCGGTCTTGAGGAACAGAAGAAGAACTTCGAGATCAAGCTTAAGACGAACAATGATGACATGGATCAAATTACCGCGGAAATAAAGGAACTTGACAGGAAACTGGCATTAATCAAGGGAAGGAATGAAGCATCCAGTGGAAAAATTAAAGAATTAAAGGAGAGGTATTCGGCGCTTGATGAAATAGTTGAGAGGATGAGCGCAGAGGTTGGCGATCTCGAGGTCGATTTGGGCGAGATAAACAACAGAAAAATTGCCAAAACCATTGAGCTCTCCTCCCTGGAAGAGAAAAAGAATTCAATGGAGTTCCAGATCAAGGACTCTTTATGGAGAAGCAAGGAGTCCGAATCCATCGCTGCTGAAGAAAAACGCAAGCTCAAGGAACTAACCGACGGGTATTACTCCCTTAAAAACGAAGTCCATGATCTCACCTCTGAGAGAGATGGTTTGCAGAAGAAACTCATTGAACTGAACAGGGAATATTCGAAGATCAATGCAATGACGCAGAGCCAGAGATTTACCCAGAGCAAGGCAATAAGCCTAATCATGGGTGCCAGGAACCAGAATCTTATTCCCGGGATTCATGGCACCCTTAAGGATCTCATCAGTTTTGACGAGGAATTCAGGACAGCAATCGAAGCTACAGCCGGCAACAGGCTGAACTCAGTGGTGGTTGAAAGTGACGAAACCTCGCAGAAATGCATAGAACTCCTTAAGAAGGAGAAGGCTGGAAGAATCACGTTCCTTCCGGTAAATAAGATGACCCTGGGGAGACCACGAGGCAAGGCAATAATAGTGCACAACTCCCAGGACTCACTCGGGTATGTCATGGAAAGAATCAGTTATGACCCGCGTTACGAAGGATGCGTATGGCATGGTTTCCAGGATACCGTGATTGTGGAAAATGTGGAGATTGCAAGAAAATATATGGTCGGGGTTAAGATCGTTACACTGGATGGAGACATATTCGATCCAAGCGGTGCAATCACGGGAGGTTTCATTGAAAAAAAGCACGAGAACGTGGCATCCGAGAAGAAAGCTGCAGATATATTCGCAGAAATTTCAGTAACAAACTCAAGAATAGATGAACTTTCATCGATAATAAAGGCAAAAAATTCTGAACTTGACATCCTTACTGAGAAACTGAGCACAAAGTCAAGGGAAGAGGGGCAGAAAAGGGCAAGATCAGACAGCATTGATGGGGACATCACAAAAACAAGGGCGGAACTTGAGCAGATAAAGGGCAGGATAACAATTTGCACGCAGGAACTCGGTTCGGTCACTGAAGAGTACGAGAAAAAGAATGCCGAGATTCAGCAAGTCAAAACAGAAATGCGGTTAAAGCAGCGTGAAAAGACGGCTATAATGGAGGATATGAAGACACAGAACCCGGAGGAAGCAGAGTTGCAGGAATCAATTGAAAAGAAGCTTTCCCAGCTTCGTGAACAACAGTCGCAGATATCGTCTGAAATTTCAGCAACTTCTGTGGAAATCAGGCACACGGCAGACAGATACAACGCCCTTCTGAAAGAGTCGGAGGATCTGGAAACCGAGATAAAGGTCCTGGAGGAAGAAAAAAATTCCATAAACGCCGATCAGAGAGCACTTGAATCCGATCTTTCCAAGACTCAGTTGATTGAGGCTGAACTCGACAAAAACACAAGGGAATACACAGAGGCCATATCAAAACTTGATTCCGAGATTTCCAGGCTGAACCTGTCAATCGAATCAAACCGGTCAATGTGTGTCACCAAGAAGGATGTGATGATAACACTGAATTCTAAGATTGCGAACATCAGAGAAAAGGTTCAGCTGCTTTCTGAAGAATTGGCAAATTCTGGCGGGAAACCCATTGAAAGCAACAGTTCTGACCAGGAAATAAGAAAGTCCATTCTTGTGCTGCAGGGCGAGGGTGAGACGCTGGGACCCATAAATTACAAAGCCATCGAAGAATTCTCCTTAGCTTCATCTGTTCTTGATACTCTACGGAAGGAATTGCAGAGGTTCACTGATGAACGTAAGGAGCTGGAAGGCTTAATGGAAAAGCTCAACAAACAGAAAGAGACGATTTTCGTGAAGACTTTCAGCAGCATAAATGAGGGGATGAACTTAATTTACGGAAAACTTTCCGGGGGTGGAGAAGCCCAACTTTTACTCAGTGATCCGGAAAAACCGCTTGAATCGGAAGTTCATATAAAAGCGCGGCCAAAGGGGAAAACCTTTGCCAAGCTGCAGTCCCTGAGCGGAGGGGAGAAGAGCCTTACCGCGCTTGCATTTATAATGTCTGTTCAGCGCATAACCCCATCACCTGTGTACTACCTGGATGAGGTTGACATGTTTCTTGACGGTTCCAACGTTGAAAGAATGGGACAGATGTTCAGGGCAAATTCGGAGACCTCGCAGATACTGATGGTGTCTTTGAAGAAGGCAATGCTGAAGTATGCAAATAACATAATCGGTGTAACCAGCTTCGACCAGGAAAACACTGAGGTGTATGGCAAAACTATATCACCCGATACGGAGGAGTTCTGATGGAATTCCAGGAGATAATGAACAGCCTCATAGTGCAGGGAGAGCTAATGGAGATCAACACCGCAGAATATGAAAAAGTCCTGCGCAATTTCGAAAACACAAAGGCGACCTCTGATCCTGTCTCAAAGGCAAGTTCAATGGTTTTCAAGATGTGCCAGGACGGGACCCTTGATCCATGGAACGTCGATCTGCTTGCCTTTGCAAAATACTTCAGGATGATCATAACGGAAGAATTCACCGACCTGGGATTTGCAGGATACATAATCGCAGAGGCATGGAGGATTCTATACCTTAAGACACTGTCCACCGTGGAACCCGATCAGGGAGAAGACTCAGAGGAACCTTTTGATCTTGAGGCCGAACTCACCGTGCCAGCTTCAGCGGAGAGTGAACTGGAACTCAAGGTTCCAGTATTAGGCCATACCAGGAGGCCGATCAGGATGATCGAGCTCCTTGACGCTATGCGATCAGCTTACATACACGGACCCAAAGCGAAATCTAACAGGAGGAGTGATCCTCCGGAACTCAACTCACTTGACGACATAGTCAGCAACCTCAATCTGGACGAACCGGAAAGGGAAATTGCCAGGACTTTCCAGATTATAGCAGGAGCTTACCATGACACATTTTATATGGAGGATTACTGGGGAAGCACGGCAGAGGAGAGATCTTCCTTCTTCGTGTATTCACTCTTCCTGATGAGGGAGAGGAGGATACAGCTTCACCAGGAAAGACCTTACGCCGAGATTATTATAAATCGGATTGATATGGGGTTATGAGTTTCACGGACCCGGAACACAGCTCTTCGCAACCAAGATATGTGAGCGCTTCCGAGATATCGCAGTTTGAATTCTGCAATGTTGCATGGTACTATCAGAAAGAAAAATATCCAAGAAGCAGGATTTCTTCAAAGCGCATGGCCACGGGAAGGTATAGGCACCGGAAACTGGAGAAATCGTACGTTTCCCTTACTCTCATGGTCAGGATAATGGTTGTTGCACTTGTTGTCGTCGTTTCCGCTATATTGTTTCTAACGGTTTGAAATGGAAGCCATCCTTATCCTTTTTTCCGTGGTTATTGTTATTCTTGTTCTAATGGTGGCTGCAAGCAGGAAGAGAAAATCCTACAGCGTACCCAGGGGGAAGAAGATATACGGCGATATGCTGACGAAGGGCAAAGTTCTAAGGTCCGAAAGGTACTTCATCACTGGAAAACCAGACCTGATAACCAGAAAGGGCAGACTCATAGTGCCTTATGAATACAAGTCAGGCAATGCAAACGAGCCAAGAACTGGACATCTTCTGCAGATGGGGGCGTACTTCATCATTCTAGGAGATATGTATCCAGATAGTGTCATAAAATACGGCGTACTGAAATACGGGAACTCAACATTCAGAGTGGAAAATACAAACAGCCTCAGGAACAGGGTCCTTTCAATTGCGGACGAAATTCGTGCAAATTCAGGAATACCATACAGGAATCATGACAGTAGGGGGAGGTGCTTTCGGTGTCCATATAAGGATGCATGTTCGCAAAATTTAATTCATTATCGCGCTTCAGAAGATGCCTGACATGGATAACATCGACTTGATTACTAGAAACATGGAAGAAATCGTTACCAGAGAAGAACTGAACTCACTGGATATATCGCATTCGCGGTCGTACATAGGATTTGAGCCTTCGGGAGTGCCGCACATAGGTACCGCTGTTCTCTGGCCCATGAAACTGATTGAAGCTGCGTCCACTGGAATGAGTGTAACTGTACTGCTTGCTGACTGGCATGCATTGATAAATGACAAGCTCGGGGGAGATATGGAGATGATCCGCCGAAGCGGACTGATGCTTGAACAGAGCATGAAGGCGATGGGCCTCGTTGACAATGTTAAATTTGTATGGGCAGCTGACCTGGTGGATGACAGCGATTACTGGATGCAATTCATTCATGTGGCAAAACACTCCAACCTTGCTAGGCTGAAACGAGCCCTTCCAATCATGGGCCGCACCGAGGATGATGCAGATCAGGACTTCAGCAAATACCTCTATCCGCTCATGCAGGTCAACGATATCTTTTACAATGATTTTGACGTTGCATTTGGAGGCATGGACCAGCGCCATGCGCACATGCTAGCAAGGGACATTGCCGAGAAAATGCACAGGAAAAAGGTTGTTTCCATTCACGGACCTTTGCTGGGAAGCCTGGCGGGTAATGGAAGAATGGGTCCGTTCGCAAAAATGTCCAAGAGCTCGCCAGATTCAGCGATATTCGTATCCGATACGCTTGAGGCAATAGTTTCAAAGCTTAAGCATGCATACTGCCCGGCTGGAGAGATAAATGGAAACCCCGTCACGGATATACTTCGCCACATTATTTTCCCCTATTACAGAGGGGATGTTATCATAGAGAGGGCGGAGAAGTTTGGAGGGGATCTATCTCTTGGGAGCTTCGAAGATTTCAGCGCACTCTATACCCAGGGAAAAATCCATCCGATGGACCTTAAATCAGCAGTTGCACGTTACGTTGACATTATGATCAGCCCCGCAAGGGCTGTATACAACGCCGACGCCATCAGGGAAATGTTTGACGCTGTCAACGGCAAAAAATGAAGTCAGACCATCTTCTCTATTGAAACATTGCTGTCCTCAGAATAAAATCCCACAATATCGCCAGGTGAAATCTTCAGAATTTCCGCCACGCGTTTAGGAAGCGTAACCCTGAACGATGCGCCCCTTTTGGAAACATGCGTAACCTCAATGAGTACCCTATTTCCCATATGGATATGTACGCAATACCACTATATAAATGAATTTAACTTTGTGAACTTTTTCAATCATTAGCATTTTTTCAATAAGATGCCAAAAAATTTCCGGCATTCGCATGATCAGAAGAAGGTGTCTAGATTTGATTGCTTCTCCCTGCCGAAGAACGTTTCGAGTTTCTCAAGGTAAGGATCAATCCTCTGCTTGGAGAAGTCATGCTCCTCGCAAAGGAACTGGAAAAGCCTGTCGGGTTGCGGACGCGTAAAGATAATCCTCACTTCGCTGTTCACTGGAGGTGACCGGAAGAATTCCCTTATCTCGTCAAGGTTCTCTATCTCCTGCCCCTTCTCCTTAAGCACGGCATACACCGTACCGTATTTTCTTATGAGGTTGAGTGCAGTTTTTGCCCCGACCCGTTCGAGACCCTTGTTGAAATCTGTCCCGACGAGAATCCCAAGGTCGATGAGTTGTTCGTGAGTAATGTGGTTTATCTCAAGGACTTCGTTCAGATCGATATATTCAGGCGTCACGTTAACATAAAGATTCCTTCCCGGCACCTTTCTCCTGCCATACATCGTGAAATTCCTGAACACCCTCCTGGCACCGAAGAGGAGGCAGTCATAATCCTGTGAAACTACACCAGATACGAGCCCATTACGCGACATGACAGAAGCCTGTGCCTCTCCCTCGGAAGGAGCGTCAACATATGGCAGGCCCATATAGCTGAGGATCTTTCTGGCATCGTCCGCCACCTCCCTGGTAACATAGTTTATCCTTGACGACAGGGACCTGGCCCTCTCCTCATCTCCAGCCTCTACAGCAGCCTGAAGTTCAAGGACGTTTTTTTCCTTTATCAGCCTCCGCTCCTCAAGCGTCCTGTTCTTCAGGTAGGAGGGTTTGCCATCGAATACGTAAACCGGCTTTATGCCCTGTTCCATCAGCGTTATTGTTCTGTAGAAAATGCCAGAAATGTGTGAAGTTATGTGTCCCCTGGCATCCTTCAACGGACTTCCATCATATTCCCTGATGCTGCTGAGGAACTGGTAGAGGATGTTATAGGCATCTACCGAAACAACTGATCCTGACTGCTCCTTCAGGCTTGTTCCATGCTTCTGTACAATGTCTGAAATATTTACACCCATAACTAGACCTCGCAGGATATCCCGTAGCTGACTATCCTGAAGTCTGTGGATTGCCCTTCTGCTATTGAACGGTGTTTCATCACCACGAGCCTTCTCTTCCCGTTCTCGATTTTCCTGACCTCGAGTATGGATTTCATTGCATGATTGATTACATAGCCCCCAAATGGCTGAAGATCCCCACTGTCAACATCCTGGTAAACCTGGTTTATGATGAGTGCGGGAATGTTGAACTTCAGGATGATTCTGGTGAGGTGAGAAAGCTGCTTCTGGAACCCGGCGATTCTGGCAGCGGCATCCGAGGTCTTTTCCAGCCTGAAATATTCGGTAAATGAGTCGATCGCTATCAGTCCAACATTCCCGTAGCGATCCATGAGCCTCTCGCACCGCATTATGGCCATTTCCTGATCCTCGAGGCTGTTAACCCGGTATAATATCAGGTTATCTGTAAGCTTTTCCGTTCCGGTGGATATCTGTGACAACCGCTCCGATGACACTCCTTCCGTATCAATGTATATGACTCTTTTTCCCTGCTTGATGCAGGAAAGGGAGAACAACATGGCCAGGTTTGTCTTCCCTGAACCTCCTTCTCCATAAATTTCGGTGATTATTCCACTCTCCAGTCCACCCATCAGGAGGCCATCAATGCAGCTCACCCCCATGGAAAGCTTTTTTTGAGGATTGCCTATTTCAACCTTCTCCATTTATTTGATATATAGAATTAATATAAAAAGTAGATTGAAAGGCTTATCACAATTTATCCACAAGCCTGACTATGTCCATGAGATCGCCGGTCAGTATCTCTGCGTCTGAAAATTTAGTCAGGTCTGGATGACGGGGGCTGAAGGCTATTGAGTAGCCGGCTTCCTGGAACATGGATCTGTCGTCGAAAGAATCGCCGATGCATACAGTGTTCTCCTTATCAACTGCAAATTTTTCCTGGATATCCCTGACGTTCGTGTCCTTATGCTGGAAGTCCACCTCAACCTTTCCGTCGGGAATGAGATAGCCGGAACTGTCGGTTAGAAGGTGGTTGGACTGTACGCAGTCGAACCTGGCCGAAGACTCAATCCGATCGGCCAGCCACGAAATGCCACCAGAAACTATGGCAACCTTCTTTCCCCTTGACCTGAGGAGATTGATAGTATCCGCAAGCCCCATTCTCAGCGGAATCTCGTTCAGGATTGAGATTATCTCGCTGCGAGCGACCTTTCCACGCTTGTCAATCCAGAGTTTTACGTCCCCTCTCAGGAATTCCTCGTAGCTTATCTTGCCCATCTCAAATTTCTGGCGGAGTTCTCGATTATCTACCTGGAAACGCTTATGAACGTAGTTCCAGCTGCTGGAGTCCCCTGTAAGCACGCCGTCCATATCAAAAACAAAAAGCTTGAAATCAGTTGAAGACATCTTTTCACCGTTCAATATGTCCTCGAAAAGCTTGCGATTTTTCCAGGCTTTCCACAGACGATGCACTTTGCATCTCCGGGATTGCTGATATTAATTCCAAGAACAACCTTTTCGGTCTCCTTCTCTATTGTGTCGGAGCATTCCCTGTCTCCACACCATCCAGAGAGGCTTATTCCTTCGTACGATTTCATATCCTCTACAGACTTGTCCCTACGGGACAACTCCATAAACTGTTTAGCTGCGCGTGCTGTAATCTCATCCTTTACCTCCTGGAGTAGCCGCGAAATTCCGGGAACAAGGTCCTTGAATTCTATCTTCTGCCTACCCTTGGCCGTACGCTTTGCGACTGTAACTGATTTTTCGCCGACCTCCCTGCCGCCGATCTCTATCCTGAGCGGAACGCCTCGCATTTCCCAGTCGTTGAATTTATAGCCTGGCGTATATGCATCCCTGCTATCAAGCTTGACCCTGAAACCATTGTCTGTTAGTGCTGTGCAGACTGAGTTGATAAAACTTTCCTGTTCGCCGTTATCTGAAGGTATAGGAATCACTACTACCTGAAATGTCGCTACATCCGGCGGAAATACCAGACCAGTATCATCACCGTGTATGCCTATAATTGCCGCAAGGAGCCTTTCACTCAGTCCGAAGGTTGTCTGGTAGGCGTAAACTGCCTGGCCGGACTCGTCTGAATACTTGATGTCATAATTCTTTGCAAAATTGTCATCGTACTGGTGAATGGTCCCAATCTGAAGGGATCTACCGCTTGGAAGTGCTGTGTCGAAGGCAAGCGAATACACAGCACCTGGAAATTTGTCCCATTCAGGCCTTCTGTCTACGTGGAAGGGAAGGCATAGTGCAGAACTTATTTTCTTCCATATTTCCATATATTCAGCCATCTGCTCTTCCGATTCTTCGTGGTTCCGGTGAGCAGTGTGAGCCTCAAAAAAGTGGATCTCCCTGATGCGAATGAAAGAGCGGGTATGTTTGGTCTCGTATCTGTACACATTGACGATCTGGTAAATTTTCATCGGCAGATCAGCATGCGTCCTTACCCAGAGAGAGAACATCGGGTATATTGCTGCCTCGCTGGTTGGGCGAAGGGCCATTTCAATATCCAGCTTCTCCTTTCCTCCCTTTGTAACCCAGTATAGCTCATTTTCAAATCCCTTAATGTGCTCAAATTCAACCATGAGCATGTCCCTTGTTATTAAAACTGGAAAGCTGACTTCCTGAAAATCCTTGATGTCTACGTTTGCCCTGACCACACTATCGATGTTCTTCATTGCTTTCCATCCATAGGGCAGCCACACATTCATCCCTTTTATTGGATAACGCTTGTCGCTGAGCTGGCTGATGTCTATGATCTCATTGTACCATTCGCTGAAATCTTTCTTCCTATTCTCCATCTTCAGATACTGATGTCAGATCTTCTTATAAATATTTGATAGTGGCATATCTGAAAGAAAATATACGAGTGTCATATATGCAGATATGGCGGCAAAAAATTCAGCGATGAATGACAGGGACTTCATTGTGGATGTGGCAAGAAGGATCATTCCAGTGGAGGCAATTTCTCCTGAGTCAGGCGGCAAGGGAGAATCCATGCGTGCGGACCTGATTTCGGAGATACTTTCAGAGATGGGGTATGACAGTTTTAAAAGATACGATGTCAGGGATGACCACGGCGCTGTAAGGTCTAACATTGTGTTGAAGATCGGCAATCTCCCAAAGACATTCTGGATTATTTCACACATCGACACAGTTCCGGTGGGTGACCCAGCTCTCTGGACGCGGAAACCCTTTGAAGTGACCATTGAGGGGGACAGGATGTATGGGAGAGGAACTTCGGACGACGGCCAGGCTGTGTTTCTTTCCCTGCTGCTATTGAGAGAGTTGAAGAAATCGGAACTTAAATACAATCTTGGGCTTGTTTTTGTCGCGGACGAAGAGGTTGGAAGCAAATACGGCATTCAGTACCTGCTGGAAAAGGACATTTTCTCTAAGAACGATCTTCTCCTCGTACCTGATGCCGGCGCGAAGGATGGAATGTACATCGAGATCGCTGAAAAGAGCATTATGTGGATAAGATTCAAGATTGCCGGAAAGCAGTACCACGCCAGCATGCCCTCTGAAGCTATAAACGCGAACAGGGAGGGAATGAAATTCATCCTTGATCTTGACGAGTTTCTGCACAAGAAATACAATGCAGTCAACAAGCTGTTCTCGCCGGAAGTGTCGACATTTGAGCCCACAAAGCGTGAAAAGAATGTGGACAATATAAACACGATCCCCGGAACCGAGGTGGTTTACCTTGACTGCCGGATCCTCCCATCCTACGATATTGACCACGTTATAGACGACATAGACTCCGTTATAAAGGAATTTGAAAAGAAAAGTAAGGCAAGAATAACATACACCTTTGTCCAGAAGGAACAGGCTCCCCTTCCAACAAGTGAAACTTCTGAGATAGTCCAGAAATTGAAATCGGCCATTGCTGCAAGCAGGGGAAATGAACCGAAGACCGTCGGTATTGGCGGCGGTACCTGTGCGGCATTCTTCAGGCGAAAGGGATACCAGGCTGCGGTGTGGTCAACTACAATGGACGAGGTTGCACATCAGGCTGATGAATACTGTCTCATTAGCAACATAGAAAAAGACAGGGATACGCTGAACAGGCTGTTATATCAATGACAGATACGCGGCTGAAACCATTTCTGGTTTCACTCCTCATCGGTTTTTGAGAGGTCCCTGATCCTCCGCACTCCGTCAATTTCTTCGATTATGTCCCTGACTGCATCAGGGACGTCAGCTTCCCATGAATCGTCCCTTAGCATTTTTTCCCTGATTCTTGTGCCTGACCAGTTGCTCCTGTTGATAAGCTCCAGTGAATTAACCTCATAACCCTTCTCAGTGAATAATCTCTTCACGAGAGGATTGTTGCTGTATACCCTGTTGAACTTTGGAGTGAGGGACTCAACGTGAGCAACCCATAGAGGATTGGAATTGACATCCTCGATGGGGACAAGATAGAAATCAAAAATCTTCTCCCTTTCCAGGGATGTTGAAATCATCAGGTGTCTCTCCCCTGCGGTGAAAGGGTCTTTAAGTGTGTGTGAATATTGCGCACTTCCTATCCCTATGATCAGCGACTTGTTTGTCTTCAGTATCTCTTTTATAACTTCGAGATGTCCCTTGTGAAAAGGCTGGAATCTGCCAACGATGAACGCTCGCATTTTACACATATATGTCATGTATAGATAAAAGTTTCAAGGGACTGAAAGATTCTTGAACACAGAGAGGTATATTTGGTAATGTTTTTGTGCAAATAGTATTTTATCTGGCATTGAAACGCACATTTCTGTATTCTTCGGAGTGTTTAATGGAACCTTGGCAGATCTGTAAAAAAAGTATGAGGTAATCCTTCTCCTCATCGCTCTTAAGAACAGGATCTTCGAATTTGTAGACATCGTTCTCAAGTTTCCGGCACTTCGCGGGCTTTCCGTCAGACATGAAGACACCAAAGAAACTGCCTGCATCAGGAATGACTTGGGAGTTCCTCCTCAGGGTTATGATTTAGCTGAGGTGATTCTTTTCCAGCTTCCTTATGTAATCAGAGGTGGAGAAACCCTTGTCAGCGACGACAGCGCATTAATGAAATCATCCCTGAGAGCGAATCTGGAGACATGCACTCGTCCATTATCCCGGAAATATGTGTTTTCTCGTACAGATAGTGTAGTGATTTCATGGGCAATGGCCGTATGTTTCTGAGTATGTCATATGATATTGTGCGTTCACACAAGGTGGGATATATCTTAATCTTCCCTAATACCGGTTATTTTGTTCTCCCCCACGATGCTATTTCGCGATACAACTCCCAGATATTCCGGCGGAAACTATCTTGTCCTCTTCTCCTCCTTTATCCACTTCGAACTGGACCTGTCGGCATAATAGTTGTTTCCGAAATTCCGGGTGTGAACCCACTCGTCTTGCATTTCAAAACCCAGTCGGGAATATTATTCGTGTATTGTACATATCATAAATATAAATATTTCAATGATCATAATAATAAAAACCAAAACAGCAGATGCGAAATAGATCGTTAAAAATGAAAATTTGACTTGTTATACAAAAAAAGGTTGAGTTAATGCTAGATCAGTAGTAGCAATTACCTTTATGACGTTATTTGCTCCTACAAATTATTCAGTCACTTTTTATATTCCTCGAACTGGTCAAGCGATTTTCTGAGGCCGTGGGCATTTCTATTAAAGTATTCATACGTGAATCCGTAATCTCGCTTCAACCTCGGGTCAACAAGATGCTGAAGATAGAAAACAGCGCCTCCGAATGTAGGAATGAGAGCTAAATTGGCCGTTAATAGAACATAGTACAGATTAAACCAGCCGCCGATGTTGAGTATTATGATAAAGAACAAAAATATCGGAACAAAACAGGCAGGGAAGAATAGTGATAGCCTCTTAGCCTCATTACTCGTCATTTTTAAAGCCTTTATCGTAATCTTGACCCATAAAAAAATAATTATGGGTAGAGTGACCACCAGAATTCCATAAATAATTCCAATAAGAAACAAAGAATTAGACATAGATAATCACAGGTTGGGGCCATATTGCCCAAAGTATCCGACCCTCGATGGAGGCGCGCCGACATAAATTGGATTGTTCAAACCGTATTGATTCTCAAAGTCTCCAAAGGCTCCAATGTTACTGTCCATAGGACCCGGAGCCATTAGCGCTAATGGGTTCACTCCGGATAAGAAATTGGTGCTTCCACCGCCAAGTATTGGTGCGTATACAGAATATGCCGAAGAGAGAGTGTCTGGGTAGTAGCCAGGTTCATATGCAATTTTGAAAATGCCAGACTCGCTCTCTTGAGTGCCGAATGCTGTCTTAATAGTGTTGTTTACTGAGATAAGCGATGACGCTGGCAATAAGTCATTGTAGACGCCAGTAAGGAGCCCCAGGATCTCCCTAAAAGTAATCGAAATTGCTCCTACTGTCCCGGCAGTTGTCAGAAAAACCAGCCTGCAGATAAGTCATCCACGACTCCTGTCCAGGTAGGCTCCTGCGCCAAGGCATTCTGATCAAGGTAATTGGCGTTCTCACCTAAGGATAGAAAACTCTGGAAAAGCGAGGTCGTATTCTGCTGTGTAAGATTCTTGCTGTTGTCGGGGAGAGTGTTCACGTTACTGACATACCAGTTTATGAAGCCTGAGTCAAGCTTGTATTGGGCGGACTGAACATTGGCCTGACTTTCCGCGGCAAGAAACTTACAGATCGTATTGTTAACATAATCCCTGCCATTCACACTCGCAATATTCATAGAAATCGACGGCGAGGTGACAAGTTGTGTCTGACTAGAGTTCTTGACGACTTGAGAAAACCATATCGCGGCCATCTCGACCTTCACTACTATGAAAACAGAAATTATGAGCACGCTTCGAAAACGTTTTTTATGGCTCATCTAATATACATTTTGAATTCATATATACGCTTATTGAAATTGTTGGCTTTGCACTCAGTAGTTTTTGAATAATTTTGTTCCCTCTCCTACAACTCTTTTAAATGCATTGCATATTTTAAAGAATTCACCTATACCAAATCAGTATAATCCTCTATTTAGCCAGCTATAAATCAGAACAAATCCGTTTACAACTGACGAAGTGACACCCTCATCTCGCTAACGCAAGGGGCTTCCTGCTTCAACGACCGGAGTTGCCATTGCTGGTAGAGCTCTGATCTCCACAGGCGTAACTTCGGGAGTGCCCCTCCCTACATTCATGATACCTTCTCCTTCTTCATCCAATTGTAAATTATAAGTTTTCTGCTCGCTCTCATCCCCTTGCCGAGTCAAGGAGACTTCTCGCTCGCATAAGTTAAAGCTGCAGAGTTAAAATTATGCGCTAAGCCAGTCAAAAAGCAAAAATATAAATCGGTTTATTCGTATATTATAACAATGAAAGCAATCGTAGCGTTTGACGATTCAGATGCAGCGAAAGAGGCACTGAAATTTTCCATGAAATTCAAGGATGTCATAGACGAGTTCATTATTGTCTATGTTAGTCCTTCCCTGATCGGCGTTACACCTACCTTTGACACATATATTCCCGCAAGTGTATACCAGAGACAGGAAGAGACTTCAGACAGCATAATAGAATCTGCGAAGAAAATAGCTGGTGATACTACTTCCAACCTTACCTTCGTGAGTGTCGACTCGAAGGGTGAGACTGTCCCCAAGGCAATCATGAGAACAGCGAAGGAGCGCGGAGCGGATCTTATTATCACGGGTACCAGAAAACTGTCCGGGTTGAGCAAAGCCATACTTGGGTCAGTAAGTTCTGAGATAGTCAAGTTGAGTACCATACCAGTGCTGATTACTCCACCCGTTGAACGTTGATATCTTTTTATAGCCATTAGAAATAGGGTTTAGCTTAATATGGGAAGTATCAGGTCTTCAAATGTCAAACGCGTTGCAAAGGAAATCGTAGAGAACAATAAGGATATCTTTACAGAGGATTTTACCAGGAACAAGCAAATACTTAAAACCGCCCTTATCAGTGTGTCAAAGAATAACCTTAATGAGATTGCAGGATATGCCACGCGAACCGTGGTAAAAAAGAGAATGAAGCTCCAGCGCGAGATTGAAGAAGGCACAGTTACTGTATAATTTACCTCAATCTATATTTCAGTGTCCCCAGAATCTTTTTTTGTCTGACTCGTCAATCAACTGAGTTATCAGTTCTCTCTGTTTTGAATTCAGGTGTTTTGGAACGACTACTGTTACCTGTACAT
>DAICSO010000021.1:0-19861 GCA_027368075.1 bacterium | reverse complement strand
CTTGCAAATGCTGGAAAGATAAAGGAAGCGCAGGATGTTGAAAAACAGGTATCGGGATCATCTGACATTATAAGTGTCCAGATTTTCGAGACTTTTCCCTTTGAAGGAAGAACATCGTATATGTACGTGGCGGGCCATGTGAACATTCCGGTGAGACCAAAAGCTATGTACAGTCCCAGCATTGCGATTGGGCTGGAAGTCATGCCGTCTGTATATGCGTTTGCCCCATAGAATATCGCTATCAGGCCGGAAAAGAAAGCCAGTATTCCTACAAACTGTAATTTCTGCTTGAGATATATCGCAACGGCCATGGAAAGGATAACGATGCCTATTATGACGAACGGGTCATAAAACAGGATGTTATAACTTCCCGGCAGCGGCCAGGCAATTTCGCCGAATAGACCCATGATGAATATAAATGCACCAAGAAGTCCCAGTGGAAATACCCCCTGCCTCAACACTCCCTCAATGTCCTTCACGTTTCCCCTTCTATACTCCAGGTAAACCGAGGCCGTCATGTATATCGATATTACCCCAACAAGGGCAAGCACGAACAACTCAAGGGCCAGATCATCTACAAATGCCATTTTTTTGCACCTTTCATTGTATGATTGCCGTATATTAAAACAGTACACGCAATTTATTAGGCACGTTATATTAATAATACCTGCATAGCCATTCCAGAATCATTTCGAGATAATCTACCACATGGTGTCAGAATGAATCTCTATTTTACGCCTTATAATCCGGAAGCTGATTATTCTTCGCTGGCCTTATATGGCAAACAATCAGTTCAATAAAATCCATCCATTTGAATAGTAGTAAATGTTACAGAAACACATGTCAAGCTCTATCATAGTTGAATTTCTTAAGATATTCATGCCACTTTTTGTGGTCATTGATCCCTTCGGAAGTCTCGTGCTTTTCATGTCCATGACCAGCGGAATCACCCAACAGAAGAGAAAGATTATTACCAAAGATGCTGTTATTTATGGGGCAATTATCCTCCTCTTCTTCGCCATCGTTGGAAACGAGATTATCTATTTCTTCGGCATTACTATAGTTGCGCTTGAGTTTGCCGGAGGCCTTATCCTGCTGATCATGGGAGTTGAGATGGTCCGCGAGGGTGACAAGCCTAAATCAGCCGGTGGGGACATCGAGGAGCTTGATGTGGGGATAGTGCCTTTCGCCACTCCACTTCTCGCTGGTCCTGGTGCTATTTCGCTCGTGATCATTCTGATGAAGGGGTCCCTCCTGGACGACATATTTACAGTAATATCCATCCTCATCCTCTTCGCGATCGTGTACATTTTTTTCCATTACTCAGAGCCAATTCTGAGGGTTATTGGCGAAAAGGTGATGAAGGCAATGACGAGGATCTTCGGGCTTATCGTCGCCGCATTTGCAGTGCAGTATTTCTTAAATGCCCTCACGCTGCTGGGATTCCTGAAGTAGAAATGAGGTACGGGTTATGGCAGATTTTTGCCTTAGCTCACTTCCCGGATCGCGCTCTTAAAAAGGATAAAGCGTATAAAAGAACTTGCCTATTTCAAAGACTCCTTCAGCCTCTCCTCGAGGGCATAATATTCGTCCCATAGTTCATCGGGAAATCTCTTTCCGAATGACTCAAAAAAAGGTTTTACTTCTACAAGCTCCGAAAGATAACCGCGAGAGTCCACTGCAAGAAGTCTGTCCAGGGTTTCTTCTGGCACACCACCGGCATCAAAAGCTGCTGGGTCAGGAACATATCCTATTGGTGTTTCTACGAAATTGCCTCTTCCGTTAACACGATCAAGCACCCACTTCAGGGCGTACATGTTGTGGGAATATCCCGGCCACAAGAACCTGCCTTCAGGATCTTTCCGGAACCAGTTAACGTTGAATATCTCAGGGAGATTTCTCACCTTCTTGCCCATTTCAATGTAGTGCCTGAAATAGTCTGCCATGTTGTACCCGACGAACGGGCGGTTTGCCATGGGGTCGTTCCTCAACACACCCACCTTGCCCGTTGTAGCTGCAGTCGTTTCGACCCTCTGCATTGCACCAACGAGAACTCCTGCATTCCATGAGTATGACTGGTATACCAGTGGAACGAGATCCCTGCGCCTCCCGCCAAAAAGGAAAGCCGAAACCTTTGCACCACCAGGGTTGTTATAGTCCGTGGACAGGTGCCTGTAATTATTTATTGGCGTGGTGAACCGTGAATTCGGGTGCGCCGCTGGCGTGTTAGGCACATGCGGGCTCCCAGTCCAGTCTGTAAGGCCTGCAGGCTCCTCCCTCATCCCCTCCCAGTAAGGTATCCCACGGTCATCGACAGCGACGTTGGTGAATATTGTATCATGACTTATGGCGTCCATCGCATTTGGGTTTGTGTGCCTGCTCGTATGCGGCGCAACACCAAAAAAACCGTATTCCGGGTTAATAGCATACAGTGACCCCTCCCGCTCGTGCATCCAGATAATGTCGTCGCTTATCAGGGATGTTTTCCACCCCTTGCTGGAAAATTCTGCCGGAGGTTCCAGCATGGAAAGGTTCGTCTTCCCGCTTGAACTCGGGAAGGCGCCTGATACGTAGGTGGACTTGCCATCAGGGTCTGTTATGCCGATGAGCATCATATGCTCGGCCATCCATCCGGTCTTTCGTCCCTGATACGTTGCCAGCCTTAGCGCATGGCATTTCTTGCTTAGCAGGGCGTTACCTCCATAATTTGTGTTAACGCTCAATATTAACCCATCCCCTCTGTTCTCCTCAGGGAAGTGGGCAATGTAACGGTTCCTTGAGTCAAGCTGGGCAGTAGAGTGAATTCCTATGACAAAACCGTCAGCCTTCGTCATTTCGTTGATCGCCACCTGGCCAGATCTTGCAATTATCATCAGGTTGGCCACCACGTATGGGCTATCGGTTATCTCTATCCCTGCCTGGCCATATTTGGACCCGGGGGGGCCCAGCCAGTATGGGACAACGTACATGGTCTTTCCCTTCATTGTGTTCTTCATTACAGAATATATACGTCTCTTCGCCTCATCCGTGTGAAGCCAGTTATTGGTTGGACCGGCATCTTCCCTTGTTCCTGAAGTGCAGATATAGGTATCGCCCTCAGTCCTGGCAACGTCGTTTGGATCGCTTCTGTAGAGAAAGCAGCCCGGAAATTCCTTCTGGTTCAGTACCAGCATCGCTCCATCGGCCACAAGCATATCCTCGAACTCCTTCAGCTCGCTCTTTCCGTCCCCTATCACCCTTATGCGAGCCGGCCTGGTCATCTGGGCTGCTTCGGTGATGGCAGACAACAGCCTCCCGTAGATCATGGGGTTTCGTTCTGAGATCGCCTTCAGCAAACTGCTTGTCAACAGGCTTGCAACTGCTGAATTGAGCTCGCTGTCATTGGGATCAGGCGTATATTGCTGATTAAATGATAACATTCCAATTGTTTATCCCTCTTGATATATTAACGTTTAGGCGGTTTTGAGCGTAAAATTACAGCAATTGTCGATACCAGGCAATTTCAATTCAGCATAACCGGAGAGAAAATATATGACAAATCCCGTATAATGGCATCCGCTGCCTGATCAGTGCCCTGTTTGCAGTAAATAACAAATGAATCATGACATCAGCAACCATTTAATATCAGGTCTAGCATTCCCCGTGCCATAATTCAAGGCAGGCTCATGTTGAAAATGCATACCTCTTCCTTGCAAATTTATAGAGCCTTATCCACAGGGCGAAGGAGAGAACAATGATCACTATAACCATGAATATGTCAATGGCATCTGTTTTCATGAGATTCCCGGCGTTAAGGGCGCGATCAATTGAGGCCATCAGGCCATGCTGTACATCATACGTTTTCCCATTTATTGACAGAAATTCCGAAACGGAAAGACCTCCCCAGTAACTGCCTATGGCGGCCATTGATCCGGTAATCAGGCTCGGTATCAGCGAGGGAATTGTGAGCGATCGGATTTCCTGCATTTTTGAAAGCCTGAGCGTCTTGGCTACCATCTTGTACTCATCCGGTATTGATACAACGGCGCCGTAAACGTTGAAGAAAATGTAAGCTGCTGCTGAGAAATAGGTTACCAGCAGGACTTCAAAGTTAAGCGCAATATTATAACCGATATATGGTGCGAGGGCAGGAACAAGAAGCACTATGAGCAGCGGAACAAATATCGGTATGGGTATTGAATACATTATCTGCATCAGGGCAGTGGTAATTTTGCCATTCCTCTGCCTTTTACCCAGGAATATCGCCAGTGGAACCATTGTGAATATGGAGATGGTATAGACAATGCCTATCCTTGCAAGGTCATAGGCGAGATTGACAAAGGAAGCCGAAATGAAGGAGGGATTGAGGAAGTATTCGTTGAATGCCTGGTAAAAACCAGCCAAAGCTATTTCATAGATTCCAAATGCGATAGCGGCAAGGAGGGCAGCACCCACTATGAGGTTAAGAGGCCTCTTCGATATCTCCCTCCTTCTCCTTTCCTCTGTCGATTTTCTTGGCGTGAAAGCCCTGCTTATGTTGGCAACCACGTTCCTTCCAGATGTTGCAACGCGTTCAAAGCGTCTTTCGAAATAATGCGTAACAGCACCGGGTTCACGCTTCCTGGTAGGCTGTCCATTGGCGCTGACAAACTCCATAGCGTACTTCCTGGATCTGTCTATCAGCGGAGAGATTACAAGGAAAAAGGTAAGGGCGATTGCAACGATCACAACAAGCACCAGTATGAGTATGCCTCCATAATTTCCGGCCTCGGTCAGCGAGAAAGCCAGCGAGCCGATGCCGAATACAGAGTAATCCCTGACGCCGAAAGTAATGACCTCACTGAAGGTTATGTAAAATAGCGCGCTGGCGAAAGACGGCATTACGTTTGCCACTATGTTGGGCACGGCAATGGGATAATATATTTTTCTTATGCGGTTAAGGAAGCCAATTCTGTAGACTCTGGAAACATTCTCAAAGTCCTCGGGCAATCGCGAAACAGCCTCATACACCCCCAGGATCAGGTTCCATACAAGTGCAGTCAGTATGAGGAAATCCGCAGAAATTTCCACCCCAATCGATCCCTTTATGGTGAATAGGAAGAAGCTGAGGATAATTGGAAAAAATGAAACGACAGGAACGGCCTCCATTACATCCGTCAGCGATATAATTATGGACTCCGCGCTCTTTACCCGGGCAGCCAATATCCCAAAGACAAGGCTGACAAATATTGATATTATCATCATCACTCCAACCCTGGCGAATGTTACAAGGGTTGCCAGGACAATCTGGAACATGAGGTAGAGTGATAACAATGCTGCACCCACTGGTCATGAAGGGGCTGGATATATAAATTTGGAATGGATCAGCAGGATTCCGATCAACCTGAATAGCATTATTCCTTCATTATGGAGTCCATCCACTTTTCCAGGGACCAGAAAGGCTGGTATCCGAAGTATCTACGAATGCTTGCTTTAAATCCAGAATGGTATATATTGTTTCTTACCGTGAAATCACCTCATTTGACGGCTATTCCAAAATCGTGGAATTTAAGGTGTTAAAACTCATAGCCTGAACCTGGAGAGGTTTATCAGCTTGAAGAGGTTATTTACGCTTACCATACCAAGGAATGTACTGTTGGAAATTGTTATGAGAATTGTGGACGAACCGACGATCTTCATCTGGAACTGTGCAGGTGACAGCGCAAGGTACGCAAGGTAGGCTTCATCTGCCAGTCTTGATGAAGCGAGGGCGACGTTTATGGTAAGGTTTGAGGAGGACAGGTTAGAACTGATGTAGGAGACGTTCTGGCTGTGCAGGGGGATGTAGAGTGACATGTTTGCACGATCAGGCGTGGAAAGTAATGCAGGGTTTAATGATGTCCTGCCCGAATAGGAATCCAGTGCTGCATATACTGCCCCCAGTTCTCCCACCACCGTTACTGAGGATGAGGGATTCGCAGCAAATAGTGATATGTTGGTAATGCCGGAAAGATTTGTGTAGTTCAGAAATACCCCCATATACCGCATCATGCTGCTATTGAGGCCTGTGCTGAATAGCGAAAAGACATTCAGGCTCGAGATCTCAAAGACCGAGAACCCCTTGTAAGTGCTCTGCTCAGTCAGGATGGTCGATGAAACATTAAGCTTCAAGCCGGATTTCCCTGAAGCAATTGCAGTCAGCGATGCCTGCAGGACAATGCCCGCACTGCCGTTCACTGCAAAGGGATAATAGACTGTCCCATTGTGGGATATCATCGCCACAGCCGTCACGTTGGAAGGCAGGAAGTTCATCGGATAGGAAGATCGTGAATCCGCACTCTGCAATTGCATAATCACGTAAACGCCGGGGACTATTACCATAACAGCAACAGCAGCTACAAGAGCATATTTTATGGACGGATTCATGTATACTTTAAGTTATCGCTACCGGGTAGATAAATATGGCTGGCTGTGAGCAAAAAGCATGCCGAAATAATGCTCCACGTAATAGTATTCCATATGCATCCTAATCCCGCCTGCCTTGAGGAACCCGAGCATTATTAGAAGGTTCCAGTAACTATCAGGCCTTGCTTCACTGACGATGGATTCTGGAATTTCCATGGATCTGGAGAAACTGTTCAGCCGAAACATGTCCTGCACAGCATCATCATAGACCTTTGCGGCGGGTGAATAGCCATAAGGGCCATCTGCGGCATGCGTGTGAGCCATGTCTGCGCTGAATACCATGGAAACCCGCCTGTCATATTCATCCAGTATTTTGAACAGGACACTGCCAAATTCCACCAGTTCTTCTCTCCTGTTGAATCTGGGTTGACCTATCATGACTGCATCTCCACCAGGAAAGAACTGGAGCGGTATCAGGGTCCCGAAATCGATAGGAAAGGTCGACTTGGGCCCGGACCCGGTCGCGAAGGTAACCCTTTCAACGATCCCAGGGCTGGAATCGGCGATAATCCCGGCAAGTTTCCCGTCATTCCTGTATTTGCCCCGTATAATGCGGGTGGCTACCCTGAAGTTGCCCGCAAAATTTTCAGTCATTATAATGCCGATATTCCTGCTCAGCGTCAGGCCATGCGGCGAGATGACAACCCTTACATCTGAGTTATCCATGCTGGCAGATCCGGCTATCTTTTTTGCCATTACCCTGCTGTTCTCGTTGGGCAGGTCAATTAGCTCATCGCCGTGGGGAATCCAGTATGTGGCATTCAAAACCATAGGTAACAAGAGACAGGGAAATAATAAAAATTTGGCTGATCGGGTTCCCTGACACACTGGACTCATCAAACCATAATCATATATATGGCAAGATGCGGATGTGCAGATTTCCTCAAGATCCTGTTCACTCTTGCGGAAGTCTATACAGTGCAGCATTTCGAATGCATCTGGATAGTTCATATAGTAACTGCCGAAATCCCGCATGAAAATTACAATGCGTTCTTATGGACAAAAGAAAATATGGTGAATATAAATATGTTTCCGGAAATATTTGAAAGTGCCTATCTCCTCTCTATGGGCACATATTTCACGTCAAGTTCCCCGGTGTAGTTGTCAAGGGGCCTGAAGAGCCGGTTGTTCTGCCAGTATTCAAAAAGATGGGCACACCACCCTGCGACCCTTGCGGATGCGAACACGGGAGTAAATAGATCAGACGGTACGTCAATGCCGATGTACAGTGGTCCGGAAAAGAAATCTATGTTAGGCCAGATTCCCTTGGTTTTGCTGAGCTTCTCCTCCATGAGCTTTTCCGCCCTGATGGCGATTTCCAGCAGCTTCTCTACTGACGGATCGGTGGTTTTCTTCATGAATATCTTAAGGTAGTTGTAAACGATCTTTGCCCGCGGGTCATAAGCTTTGTACACCCTGTGACCGAAACCCATGATCCTCTGTTTGCCTGCAAGTGCATCCTCTATGTATTTCTCTGTATTGTCAGGCTCTCCTATGGCTCTCATCATCTTGAGCGCAGCTTCGTCGGCTCCACCATGAAGCGGCCCCCTGAGGGTCGAAATTCCGGTCACAACGGATGCATACACATCTGCAAGCGTTGATCCAGTAACGAGCGTGGAGAAAGTAGATGCGTTGCTTCCATGCTCAGCATGGAGTATGAACATGAGGTCGATCAGCTTTGCAGAGTCCTTGTCTGGTTCCCTTCCTGTAAGCATGTAGAGGAAATTTGAAGTGTGGGAGAGCTTGGCAAGGGGGCGGACAACTGGTTTTCCCTGTCTGTATCTGCCAATCATTGCCACTATGGTGGGCATCTTGGCAATGAGTTTGATCGCTCTCTCCTCATTCGCCTCCACGCTCTTGTCCTCCATGTCAGTGTCATAGGAAGAAAGGACCGAAACGCAGGTACGAAGGATATCGTTCGGATGTGTGCGGCCGGAAAATTCAGCCACAATCTCCTCGATGGCATCAGGAACCTCACGCTCATCGACGAGTTTCTTGACAAAAATCTCGTATTCAGATTTAGTTGGAAGATGCCCATGCAGTAGCAGGAAAGCAACCTCCTCATAATTCGAACTATCGGCCAGGGCTTCAATCGGGTATCCTCTATACCAGAGCTTCCCGTTTGTACCGTCTATCTTGCACAACTTGGTATCAGCTATGTATATTCCCTCAAGTCCCTTGCTTATAGTTACGTTAGTATCGGCCATGTCACCTTCATTACTGAAATATACTTATTATTTTAGGCTGATAAATGAGGTATAAAGGACATTTGGTGCCCCAGGGATCAAAATTCTCTTATCTTCCCTCAAGCGACATATGCAGAAATGAGGAGCACCACCATGAATGCAACTATCATGTATACCATGTACCATCCTATGGAACTGTTCATGACTCCCAGCGTGATCCTCCTGGCCATGTTCCTGTAGGATTTCGCAACTGCAATCATGGTATTCCAGAAAATGTCTACCACGCTCACCGGCTGGCTTCCCGAAGTAACATGTGTTCTAAGTATGCGCCGCAGCATGAGCCTTATATTGCTGGAATACGAATACGAAGTATAAACAGTCAGATCCTGCCTGCCGCCATTCCATGCGGGGACTGCCCTATCTCCTGGTTTCCCAAATACAGCATATGCAAGCAGGGCAAATGCGCTTATGACCGCTGCAATATACAGCGGGGAGATGAGGCCAAAATCTGCCGGTCCGAATCGGGATTCGATAGTGAAGCCGTAGAACACCAGGGTTCCGGATACAGCACCTTTCAGGAAAGCGGGAAAGAGAAGGGGTGACGCCAGGAATAGAAGTGTGATGATCGATCCCACAATAAAAATTGTAATACCCCCATGCCTGTCGACTCGGGTTTTCGGATAGAGTTGCGTGAAGGATGCCATCTTTATCATTGCACCGGTTGCCATGCCTTCACCCATGGCGATCACCGATCCGACCACAATTGCTATAATTCCGATGAAGCCGCCAAGGTACGCTTCCATGAAGAATGATTCAAGCAGCATCCACGTTGCCAGACCTCCTAAGGTAGGGAAGAGGCCGGAAAGGGAGGCGAACGAGATTATGGATCCTGCGGATACCCACCTGCTCCCACCCGCTGAAACCTGGCTGAAATATTCGCCCCTGGTAGACCCAACCGTCAGGAAGAGGCCGGTCTTGCCAAGGGAATGAGCAAATGAAAAAATTATGATGGTGAGTATAATGAATATCCTGAAGATATCCTGCTGTACAATGAGCAGCAAACCCAGGGCTGAGAGTATGGATCCGTTGTTCTCTATTGTGCTGAATCCTCCAAGCATCTTCATGTTCTCTGCTATGTAAGCGTATATTGAGGCAAACAGCACTGAAATGGACCCGATTGCCAGGAAAAAAATCCCTATTGCAATGGATTGCGGACTCAGGGATATCAACCGGAATATCATGAAAACGCCCATCAGTGTCATGGTTGCACTTAGCATAGCGGAAGCATTTGCAGGAGCATTTCCATGGGCTATGGGCAACCATTCGCTGATCATGAAGGGCGTAATCCCCATCTTTGTAATGCAACCCAGTGAAATGAGCAGCAGGGGGGTATCGTTGCCAAGAGGCAGAAATGAGAAGGAGACCCCACCCTGCTGGAATACGGCGAACGCGGACCCTGCAATGATCAGTATGGTGCTTATCTCGCTGAAGACCATAAAAACGTAAGGAGGGGTATGATCCCTTGAGTTCAGCCCTATGATTGCATAGGAAGCTATGGACATGACCTCCCAGCCGGCAATGAAGATGAGATATGTTTGGGAGACCAGTATCATCGCCATTCCCATAACCGTCAGGGAAAACAGCGATGAGAGCCACCTGCCGTATTTCCTGTCGTATTCCAGGGAGTAAATGGAAATAAGCACCCAGACGACAGAGGAGATCATGATGAAATACGATTGGTAGTCTGAAGGCCTGAACCCGGTAATAATGAATATGACAGAACCGGCAACAACGCTGATATATCCCGCTTTCTTGCTGATGACCGATAGCAATGATGCGATACCGAATATAATTACAGCAATGTACTGGTACATTCAGACCCCCTTCGCTGCAAGCAACGCCTTAATTATTGTATACGGGGAAGGGGGACATCCAGCAATCCGCACATTGTACCTGGACATGTCCAGTGCAGGATTCCCAATTATTCCTCCGGATATTGCGCATGCTCCCAGGGCAATGACTATTTTCGGATCAGGCATGGCTTCATAGGCCAGCCTGAGAGGATCTTTCATGCCCTCTGTGAAGACCCCCATAACTACGATTGCGTCAGCGTGCCGTGGACTGTTTGTAATGAAAAGCCCAAGCCTGTTGGCGTCGTAGTGTGGTGTAAAGATATTCATCAGTTCGACGTTGCACCCTCCGCATGAACCACTGTCAAGAGGATAGATATAAAAAGACCTGTGAAAGAGGGGTACTTCATTTTCGGCGGTGAATATGTCCTGGTTTCCGGTTGGGTTGTACGCCGGGATGCAGCGCCTGCAGAAGATGCACTTATCCATGTTCCATCCGTTGCCATCAATTGCATCAACAGGGCACTGGGCGTCTCCCGTACCCAAAAGCACTGAAGGCCATAGAGGAGGATCATCCGGCGGCGTTTTCGGGAATTTCTCTGTTACTATCCCCTTCCTTATTCCATTCAGGAACCAGAGATTGCTCATTGCAACACCATCCCCGCTTCCGATATCCAGATTCCAAAGCTTTCCCAGTTGAAGTGGAAATCCGTAAAGATGTTGCCCTTCATGGACTGCGTGAATGCTGCTATGTTTGGGGAGGATGGTGAGATCATGACGACGTCCCTCACAATAGAATTCTCTATCTTCACATAATAGAAGAGGTCTCCCTGCGGACTCTCCACTCTCGCCGCACCTTCGCCTTCACCCTCCAGCTTTCCCACTCTGCCTGTGGTCTCGGCTCCTTCAATGGCATCGCCGATTATCCGGGCGGATTGCAGTATTTCTTCTGACCTCACCTGGAAACGTGCAAATGCGTCTGATGTCTCATGCAGGACGGGCGTGAAACCAAACCGCAAATATGGCAGGGTGGACGAATCGATCCGGGCATCGCTGGCATGTCCGGATGCGCGCGCAGCTGGTCCGATAAGCCAATCCGTCAAAACCTTCCCGTTATTTATTAGACGGTTCATGAATATCTTGCTTTCAAGCAGGTCGTCATATATTTCACTGAATGCGATGGCAATCCTGCGCACTGCATTTCCTATACCTGTAAGATCAATCATAGAATAGCCGGGGGATATGGAACTGAAGAAGTACCTGTGGCCCGTTGCCCTCGACACGATCCTTGATACCTCTTCCCGGAGGATGGCAAGCTGATTCGCCGGTACGCCGAATCCTGCCGGCTGGCACATCCTCTCTATCACGAGAAGATTGCTTCTTATCCTCTCCAGCTCCAAAGCGATTATTCTTGTAAATCCAATCCCATCCGGAAGGTCAAATCCAAGTGCATCCTCAACGGCAGATGCGAATGCTATGCTGTGGGAAGCGCAATGGAACGCATTGATCCGTTCCACGATGAGGGAAGCATCGCCAATGCTCCTTCCGCGGACAACAATTTTCCTCTGCTTGTAGGCTGGATTCACATAAACTTCAGTTATGAGTTCGCCTGGCGTTAGAAAATCAACTCCGACCGACTCGATCATTCCCCCGGTGGATGGTCCATATCCGAAGTAGAACTCTCCCTGCGGTACAGCTTTCCTTTCTGGATGCTTTGCTTCCTCGCTTAGCCTCGCGATGGTCGAAGCGTATACCGTGAACCCCTGAGAATATCCTATGAGCCTTCCCGAAGGTTCTCCAAACCTATAGTATTTCATTTATCATCACCAGAAAGACAATGCCTATGACCAGCGGAATAACAGAAGCTATGAGGGCAATCGCGGACATTACCCTGTCAGTTTCGCGGTAATCACCGCCCTTGCCGAAAACCATTCTTGACACGTTGAAATTCACTGAGACGAATGCTAGAAACAGGAAAACCAGTATTATCACCAGCTGGGCATACATATGCAAGGCAAGTATGGCAAGCAGTATCATGAATTCTCCAAAAAACGCGCCAAAGGGAGGAGTGCCGGTCACTGCGAGAGATGAAAGAAGGAGCGACGACCCCGTAGCTGGCATGCTGGCAGCAAGTCCTGAGACATCCTCTATCTCCCTGCTTCCGGTTGCCCTGAGTATGTTTCCAGAAGAATAAAATGCGGCAGCCTTCCCGTAGCTGTGGGAAACCAGCAGCAGGAGTGCGCCGATGATCCCCAATCCTCCGATGCTGAGTCCGATAAGCGCCAGATTCATGTTTTCCATGGTAGAATATGCAAACATCCTCTTGTATCGACGCTGGTATCCAAGGAAGATGGATGCCGCTGCTATGGATATTATCCCGAACCATACGTAGAGTGCCGGAAAAGGATCTATCTGGTAGACCCTGTACATTGCATACAGCGCCACCGGCAGAAGCACGCCTGAGAACATTGCACTGACGGGCGATGGCGCCTCGCTGTGAGCATCCGGAAGCCATGTATGCACCGGGAATACGCCCACCTTTGTACCGAACCCGATCAGCGCAATCGAAACTGCAATCCTGGCTGCAAGTGCATCCGTTACACCGCCATGGATTATGGAATATATGTTAAGGGATCCAAAGGCATAGTAAATGAGCACGACGGAGAAGAAAGCAAATGTCACTCCAGCGGAGACGATTATGATATACCTCCAGGCAGCTTCCAGCGATGTGCTGCTCTTTTCCGTTATCAGCAGAAGGGCTGATGATATGGTAGTGGCTTCAATCCCGACCCACATGAGGCCGTAGTTGTTTATCTCCAGGCTGAAAAGCATTGAAGCTGTGAAGAGGTTCAAAAGCAGGAAATATGTCCTTTCGCTGATTCCGGTAGCATGTCCCCTTATGTACCTCGTAGAATATATGGCAGAAAGAAGATAGACGCTGGTGACCATTATCTGGAAAACCCATGTAATATTGCCTATGAAGAATGTGCCGGGGGACGGGCGAATGAAGAATTGGAAAAGGGACAGTATCGTAACTATGGCACCGGAAGCAATGGAAGCCCTGCCGATATTGATGCTGTAGAACGCAGAGGCAATGCCGGGAACAAGAATGATAAATAGAGAAATCAGGTAAGCTGCATTCATCCCTTCAGTTCCTCCATCTTTTCATGAGTCTGTTTCTCAACCACCACAATTGATGTTATAACCACGAGGGCCAGAACGTCAAGGAAGACGCTTGCCTCTATTATCAGCGGAACAGGGAGAAGGAATATTGCAAACAGCACGAGGCCGTTCTCTTCCTCAACATAACCTATGATCTGCGTGAATGTTGATTTGCGCGACGCAATCAGGAACAGTCCCTGGAAGAAGAGAGTGAGCGGGAAGACAAGGACGTCAGTGCCGGCAAGTACGCCAGATACCCTGAAGCTGGAGAAAACTACGTAAAAAATGATGAAAACAGATATGACTATGAATACCAGATCCAGAAGGAAGTAATAGGCCAGGTTCACGTTCGGTTCGTATTTTATGCTGCTTTTCCCGGGTATTCTCTGCTCAAGGAAATAGCTGATCAGGAAACCTCGCAGTATGATTATCAGAACTCCCAGTATGAAAAAGTCGACGGATGCCTCAATGACTCCAATAACAAATGATATGGCAGCTATGAGAACAGACTGCACAAGCTGTGCCCTTACCATGGACCGAACGAATTCCTCTCCCTGAATGTAGAATGCAGAAATGGTAACGAGGGCAGCTACCAGGTAAATTCCGGTCTGTATCTGGGTCAAAGGATTACCTCTGAGAATATCAGGAAGAGTATGGAGAAAGTGAATGCAACAGCCAGGTAATCCATTATCCTGAACAGACGTAGCTTGGCAAGGGTGGTTTCAACAATGACAACAACAAAGATCAGGAAGAGCCATTTGGCGACCATCACAGGAAAGTCGATCAGGAAAGCATATCCCGTGGAATAAAGTCCCCAGGGCACAAGGAAAACATTCAGGAGTACTGACCCGAGAAGGCACTGTTTCATGTAGGATGACCATTTCGATAGGGCAAGAAGCTTTCCGCTGTATTCATAGACCAGACCCTCTTCTATCATTCCGAGTTCCATGACCCCGGACGACTCAACAGGGATCTTTCCTGTCTCATAGAGGAAGAGCATGGCAAACGCAAGCGTTGAGAAGACATGATCAAGGGAGACAATGGATATGTCATTTGCAGTGAGAAAATGGTTGGTGACGTAGGGGTTGTTCGTTCCTGTCATAAGCGAGACGGCAAAGAAAACTGTTATTAGCGTCCCCTCGGAAAGAAAGTTGAAAGACATGGCGCGGGAGACGCCCATAACCGAATAACTGTTCCCTGAGTCCATTGCTGCCAGCATCTTCACAAATGCCGCAAGGGAGAACAGTATCGCTCCTCCGAGAAAGTCGGCAGACGCAGTGAAAAACACCGGGTTGGGAATCAATACGGGAATGATCAGCGCAATAAGAGAATATATCCCGAATAGCAGGTATGGTGAATATTTGAATATGTTACCGGATGGCTGGGGGATTACAGTCTCTTTCCTGATGAGTTTGGCGAGATCATGATATGGCTGAAATATGCCTGGACCCCTTCTGGACTCCACCCTGGCTTTCAGGTTAGCCAGAATGCCCGCAAACAGGGGAGCAAACAGGACTACGAAAAAGTATTGCGAAACAGTTTCTTCCAACGTATGCAACAGCATGTCAACCACATTTGTCAACAGGCGTCATCAGCCGACAGGGCCGGCAGTTTTGCATAGCACTGGAAACGCCATTCCACCTTTCTGCTGCGAAATCGAACAGCAATATTTAACATTTTTGAGCAAGAAATCTAACGATCTTCATGGACTGAAGGATGCCACAATTTTAAATCCTCTTCTTCAGCGGCAGTGCTTCCTTAATATACCGATTTATGTTCTTCCCAGAGATGCTATGGCGACACTAAGCGAAGAGGATAGGAATGGCAGGGCTCATCGTTCCACGAAGGAGAGAATAAGGAGTGCGATAATAGCCAGTTACGGGAAGTACCTGCATTACGGAATGGTTCTATCGCTCACCGCAATTGCCCTTTCTATACTGATTCTGTCAAACATCTCATTTCATTTCCTTCCGGCAGATATAATATCAGCGCACACCGAGGATATTATGTTCGGCCCTTTTTACGCTCTCGGCTATACAGGCTTCTTTATACTCACAATGTTCTCGCCACTGCCGGATTACATCATAGTACCCTTCTATGGATACCTGGCATCCATCGGGCTGTTCAATCCCTACATCCTGTTCGTCGTTTCTGTTCTGGCCATGACGCTTCTTATGCAGATGGAATTCTTTGCAGGCAAGTACGGAGGACGACCCCTCCTGTTAAGGGTGCTGAAATACTTCGGGGTGAAGGAACGGGAAATGGCTGTTGCTGAAAAATGGATCGACATGCACGGCATTTTCTCTGTATTTATCTTCACATTCATACCTTACGTCAAGACTGCAATGGCTCTAACCTCCGGGCTGCTTAAGATGCGGTCACTTGACTATCTCATTGCAAATCTCACGGGTTTTGCCATCAGGTTTTCAATCCTTATTTATGTTGGCTACAACGGGATAGACATAATATCAGATCTTGTCAACCCAGGATACGATTTCGTATCCTTCACTGCACTTGGGGTTGCTGCAGCATACGTAACCTTTTATTTTGTATATGTCAGGAAGAGAATGGCAGTAAGATCCGTGACGTAGACGCAGCAATGACAACCAATTTATTCCGCATAACTATGGCTTACCCATGCAAATGGCAAACGTTATTCTGAAAGGCGAAGAGATCTGCGCTGTAAACACACAGGAGGGCCTTATTCCGGCATACCAGTTGGCAGAACATCCCGGAAGCAAAAGGCATCCGTCCATTGCCGATGTGGTTGCTGATCCATCATACCTTTCCAGACTCCGGTCATCGTTGGACAGGGGGAAGGGAGAATACGAGGCAATTGAAGAGAGCAGTGCCATGTTCTCTTCCCCACTGGGTAACCCTGAGAAGATACTTTGCATAGGCGTGAATTACCGGAACCATGCCCTGGAGACAAAAAAGGAGATACCGGATAATCCCACAGTATTCAGCAAATTCAACAACTCCATTGCGGCACATAACCAGGATATAGTCATGCCAGATTCCGCCAGGCAGCTTGACTACGAAGGGGAGCTTGGCATAATGATTGGCAGGACAGCAAGGAAGGTATCCATTGAAGATTCAAGGGACTTCGTTTTTGGATTCTTTGTTGGAAATGACGTATCGGCAAGGGACCTTCAATACAGGACAACGCAGTGGCTGCTTGGCAAGACCTCCGATGGTTTCTTTCCTGCCGGGCCGTACATAACCACTGCGGATGAGATTGCCGACCCCCAGAACCTAAGAATAGTGACCAAACTTAATGGAGAAGTGAGACAAAATTCGAGCACAACCAGCATGATATTCAAGTGTGACTATCTTATAAGCTATCTATCGCAGTACATGACACTCCGCCCGGGTGACGTCATTTCCACAGGCACACCAGAAGGGGTGATTCTCGGGATGCCTCCGGAAAGGCGCGTATGGATCAAAAACGGTGACGTTGTTGAAGTCGCGATAGAAAATCTAGGGACCCTCAGGAACAAATTTGTTTCCTGATTGCACCCGCGGATCAGTGTTTTTGCGCTGAAGTTGGTACTTTCTTTCCGATATGGACTTCAGCTTTGACCAACTCACCGGCCTCATTCTTTTCCATTGCCAGGTCGTAGGAGTAAATTCCAACAAGGTCCAGTTTTTCGCCTTCGCCATTCCAGAGGAACACCTCGTTGCTTGTGAATGATAATACCTTTGCATAGGTGTTATCAATGCGATATCCGCCATCATGCCTGGATTTTTCCATAAATGCCTGTATTCCAGCGGATTCAACTTCGCCTCTCTTTCGGTTCATCTTTTTTCCTGCCATGAGTAGATATGCTTTGGTTGATAATTAACTAAGAGGATGGTTTTCGGAATAGCGTTCCTAACTACGCTTATTTCTCTTGCGATAGGCGCAGCTGCGCACCGAAGGAACGCCTGAATTTCTGCAGCTTGGGGGATATTACTGCCCTGCAATACGGGGCACTTCCGTTCCGATTGTAGTAGTTGTGATGGTATTCCTCAGAGGGATAAAATGCCTGGAATTTTTCCACAGAAGTAACAAGGGGTCTCCTGTATTTCCCGGAACTCCTCATCTCCTGAACAACCCTGTCTATTGTCTCCTTCTGTGCGTCGTTGTAATAAAATATTGCTGACCTGTACTGCGTTCCAATATCCTCCCCCTGCCTGTTCAGGGAAGTGGGGTCATGAACATCGAAGAAGATTTCGAGTATGTCAGCCAGCGAAATTTCAGAAGGATCAAAAGATACCTTGACCACTTCAGCATGTCCAGTCCTTCCCGTGCAGACTTCCTCATACGTTGGGTTCGGAACCGTACCGCCGGAATAACCCGACTCGACCTTCTCTACGCCACGGACTTCGCTGAACACAGCTTCCGTACACCAAAAACAGCCACCACCAAGGACTATTTGCACTTTGATAATTATGATGGAATGCTTGAAAGACTTGGCGGTGAAACATATCCACTTTTAAACCGCACTAGTCCTTTGTTATCTCTCAGTGGTATTTGGATTCGAATTTCCAAACGACTCGAATCAGTTGTTCTCTTTTCTGTGGGCAGTCAGCAAACAATTCCATCTGGTACGCAACACAATTTCACAACAATTTTTCCATTGCCATAACGTCGACGAAACGACCATCTAATTTTCCCTGATTTTCAAATATCCCTACACACCTGTAACCCATTTTGCGATAGAGACCCTGCCCTGAGAGATTGAATGGGAATGTCATGAGAACAATTTTATGAAAACCGTTGGTCTTTGCAACATGTTCCAGATCAGACAATAATTCGCTTCCGAGTCCCATGCCGCGTAATTCGCGCCTGACATAAACGGAAAGGTCTGCAACGCCGGAGTATGCGCACCTGTGTGAGTAAGGATTCAAAGAAGCCCAGCCTCCAATCTCACCGGGATGAATTTCGGATACCAATACAGCATACCGACTAGATCGGCTTTCAAACCATTGCTTCATATATTCCATGTCCTTAGTGTCTTCTTCCAAGGTAGCGACACGATCTTGAATTCCTTGATTATAAATTTCTAGAATCGATGCAAAATCACTTTCCTGAGCAGGTCTGATCACGGTCATCATAAAGTGATAAATAGAATCTTATCATAAATTTTTCTTAATTATACTTATGGCCAAAGACGACACTCCTCACTAATCCACGTTTCTCTTCTCTCCTTGAGAAATCGAGGGTTTTTAATAGCGCAAATAAAGCAAAAAGGCACAGTAATAAATTTAGATAATAACTGATTTTTGATGATGGGAAGACCAATAAATTTATTTTTATACTATGATACAAGAGCACAATGTCAACGCTGAGCCATGAACACTCGACTGGAATCGATGCAATATTCCAGTTCACCGGTTCCGGGGTTCAGCTTTTCTCCGGCGCCATTTTTTATATAATTATTGTCAGGTTATTTACCACAACAGCCGTTGGAGCAATTGCATTCTTCCTTGCAGTTGTCGGGCTTTTCAGTATAGTGTTTTCCTTCGGGCTGGGATCGGCTGCCCAGCATTTTATTTCATATCATATAGGAAAGAACGATTTTCATGCTGCAAGGTGGACAATATACAAGATAATCTTCTGGGGATTTGTTTTTGCCATCCTTGGCACGCTTGCACTCGTTTTCCTGAGCACCGACGTTTCAATAATATTCCTGCACAATACGCAGTATTCAGGCCTGGTGCGATTGCTAAGCATAGACCTGCTTGGAAATCTTCTCTTCGGTGTTCTAAATGGATCTCTTCTGGGGCTTCAGAACTTCCGTGTGTCTGCGCTGATAAATTCAGTGATCTGGGGCGTTTACTACTTTGGTGCCATTGGCATGGCCATCTACCTGAGAGACCTGGACGCAATCGTGATCGGGTGGATAATCGGTATCTTTCTGGGAGTTTTTCTTGAATCTCTTGTGGTGTTCAAAACAGTCAACAGGTACCTTGCCACTCGCAAGTCTGCTGGAACTAGAACGAATGTCATTATGAAGTATTCATTTCCCATCCTCCTTTCGAGCATAATCGGGTACGGAGCCGCGTATGCGGACAGGTTCATAGTTACCGGTTTACTTTCTCTTTCTTCACTGGGTGTGTACAATTTTGCTCTCCTGATTGCCAGCAGCATAGGGTTTCTTGCTGTACCATTCAACAACATGCTCCTGCCTAAGTTCTCCTACCTCTTCGCTGTTGGACGCAAGAGTGACATTTCAGAGAACGTGAAGGCATCCT
>DAICSO010000020.1:0-20693 GCA_027368075.1 bacterium | reverse complement strand
ACATCTTCCAGTCTTTTCCCTCTATACTTCTTTATTTTAACTGTTCATGGTTTTTGAACTGTGCACAGAACCTTGAATTTCTTAATGAGACACCGTATCATGCCGGGATTTTTTCAGGAGAATGCTCTTTGAGACCTTTTGGTAGAATATGAGGTGAATTTCTGTACTATTTTGGCTGATGTTATTGAAAATATGTAACACCAAAGCGGGTTATGGCCATAACATTTGGCTGTATTGCGTGTCCCATGGTGTGTTATATTTTGGCTCATGCCAGATCCAGTATCGAGTCCAAGGCCTCACTTATGGCGCCACCCACGAATTCTGTTCCGATTAAACGCTGCATAAAGGTTCTCTGCGGCGGAATTTTCCTCCTCTTTGCCTTCATCTTCAGGCCCGCTGCCATATCCTTCACAACCTGATCGTATGACATTATCCCGTCGATGAGCTTCATCTCTTGCGCAGCATTTGGCGTGAAAACCTCTCCTGTTGCGACCCTGGCCATCTCCTCGGCAGTGAGTTTTCTCCTATTTCCAACTTCGCTCCTGAAGGTTTCGAAGATGTCGTTGAGGAGAGCCTGGTATCTTTTTCTTTCTTCCTCGTCCATGGCCCTGAAAGGTGAAAGCATGTCCTTGTGCTCCCCAACCTTCATGATTGATACTTCAACGCCAATTTTCCTCAGCATTCCCGAGACGTTAGGCATCATGCTGATCACCCCTATGGAACCGATGAGCGAGGTGCGCATGCAGTATATCTTGCCCGCAGCGCACGCCATCCAGTACGCACCCGATGCTGCCATGCTCTCCACGTACGCGTACACAGGCTTGACCTCTGATATCTCAAGAATCTTGTTGTAGAGAATCTCTGTCGCGTTTGCATCCCCTCCTCCAGAATCTATTGTCAGGATCAAGCCCCTTGCCTTTCTCGACTTTTTCACAAAATCCAGGGCCGGAATATATTCTGCAGCCTTCTGTCTGGTTATCCTGCCCCTGAACTCTATCTCAGCTATGAACATGATTTCACAGGGCATCCGGAAATTTATAGATTTGCAAATGCATAAGCCCCTATCAGGTCATTACAGATCAATCCTGCCCTTGGACTTGAGGTCAATGTTTATTTTCACCCCCCCCTTGAGCAGAAAGCCCCATGCCTTCAGCAGGGAATGAATGCGAATGCTTATTAATGAACGAACGTATTGTGTAAACTGTGGTCAAGTGCCTCAACGTGCGATTGTATCCCAATGAAGAACAGAAGATTCTCCTTGAAAAGCATTTTGGATCATGCCGTTTTGTCTGGAATCATTTCCTTGAGGTCAGGAACCAGTATTATGCTGAACATAAAGATGGTAGAAAAAGAGGACTGTCGGCATTTGACACCATGAAGATGCTCACGGCATTGAAAAAGGATGTAACATGGCTGAACGAGATTAATTCACAGAGCCTACAGCATTCCCTTGTGAAACTCGACATGGCATTCAAATCATTCTTCAGGCATAATACCGATTACCCGAATTTCCGGTCAAGGAAAGACAACCAGTATTTCATTGTGCCATCTGGATTCAAGACCGATGCAAATAAATTGATAATACCTAAATTCCTTGATGGGATAGAATACAGGGACAAGTCCTCCATTCCACAGGATATCAAGCAGATAATTGTAACAAGGGACGTGGATCGGTACTGCGCCTCAATCCAGTATGAAGCCGATGAAATTGTGCAGAAGGGCAATGGTACAACAGGAATAGACATGGGCATCAAACATTTTGCAACCACATCCGATGGATTGCAGGTGGAACCTCTGAATTCCATGAGGAAGCATGAAAAGAGGTTGAAAAGACAGCAGAACAAGCTGTCAAGAAAGAAGAAGGGATCGAAAAACAGGAGAAGACAGATAGTAAGGGTGCAGAAAATATACCAGCATATCAGGGACGCACGCATGGACTTCAATCACAAAATATCGAGTGTGATAGCCAAGCATTACGGCACAGTTGTGGTTGAGGACCTGAACATACAGGGCATGCAGAGAAACCATCACTTTGCAGGGAGCGTATCAGATCAGGGATGGTACCAGTTCAAGACCATGCTCACATACAAGATGCAGTGGAGAAATGCTGAATTGATCGAGATAGGAAGGTTTGATCCTTCTTCAAAGATGTGTTCAAAATGCGGCAATATCAAACATGACCTGAGACCGTCGGACAGGATATACCACTGCGAAGTGTGTGGTCTCACCATAGACCGTGACCTGAATGCAGCGATAAACATTCGCAATATAGGGTTGATAAAAGTAGGGAGGGGCACTCCCGAATTAACGCCTGTGGAAAGTGCTACGGCGGCGGAACTCTCAAAAGGAGGTCTACGAGTTGCCACTCTGTGAAGCAGGAACCTTTGTTCCGAAAGGAACCACACGAATTCATTCGTGGGGGGATGTCGGGCTAACAGTCGCTTCATCCCTGTATGTGATCCTTGCCGGGTCATTCCTTACCCGAACCGGGTCTTCAATGTTCTACCCGGCAAACAACAGCGCAGTTATGGCAAATTCCTCCCGGGATCTTTACGGGCTGTCTTCAGGTTTCCTGAGGACAATGGCGAACATTGGAATGCTGGGAAGTTTTGCCATAGCCATTTCGATAGCAAGCATCAGCGTTCCAAGGTACGTTGCTTTCAAAGTCTTTGCAGGCGCGCTCAACTCGCTCGGAAGTGTTTCCGCTTTGTTCATGTCCGGAATTCATGCATTACTGCTCGTGGCGTTCGTGATCCTTGCAATCGCCGCAGTGCTGTCACTGTCCAGGGGAGGAGAGACCAGATCAGATCAACACTGACCTTAAAATGCCTGAAGGAAAATCAGCGGACAGATTACCGCAGAAGTCGTGTGCCAGATAACTAAGACCGTATATATAAAGCGCATCCTTAAAGCCGGTTCAGGCAATGTCTTTTCCGGGTATTTATCTTGGAGATCATAAAGGAGGATGTCATAATCATTGGCGGGGGAATGGCTGGGCTCAGGGCGGCCATAGCTGCAGCCGAATACGATAGGAGCATATCCGTAGGGATTGTCTCCAAACTTTATCCGCTGAGATCGCATTCCGTCTCAGCCGAGGGCGGCACAGGAGCCGTCCTGAACCCGGAGGACAGCTTTGACCTCCACGCCTTTGACACCATAAAGGGAAGCGATTATCTCGCTGATCAGGACGCCGTTGAAAGGTTCGTCAGGATTGTGCCGGAGCAGATTTATGCCACGGACCACTGGGGATGCCCCTGGAGCAGGAATCCTGACGGAAACATATCCCAGAGGGATTTTGGCGGAATGAGTTTTCCGAGAGCCACCTTTGCAGCAGACAAAACGGGGTTCCACGTAATGCAGACACTGTTCAGCAGATGCATGAAGTATGATAACATACATTTCTACAATGAATATTTCGTCACGTCCCTGATAGTCGCCGGCAATTCATTCAATGCGCTGACGTCAATAAGGCTCAGGAATGGCGAATTCACCGTGTTTCAGGGAAAGTCCCTTGTGTTCGCTGCAGGCGGGGCCGGGAGATTATACCAGTTCAGCACCTACGCCCACTCCGTGACTGGCGATGGGGATGCCATTGCATTCAGGGCGGGACTCCCGCTCAAGGACATGGAATTCATACAGTTCCATCCAACCGGGCTTGTGCCATCAGGAATACTCATCACGGAAGCTGCAAGGGGAGAGGGTGGTTATCTCGTCAACGGCGAAGGAAAGAGATTCATGGAAAAATACGCTCCAACAAAGCTTGAGAAGGCTCCAAGAGACATAGTCTCCAGGGCCATAATGTGGGAGATTGAAGCGGGCAGGGGCGTCACCGGAAAATACGGGAACGTTCCTTACATAAATCTCGATCTGAGGCACATGGCCGATATCCTTGAGGAAAAGCTCCCAATGATAACGGAAATAGCAAGAAAATTCAATGACATTGATGCTGCAACGGAATTCATCCCGATCAGGCCGGCAACACACTACACAATGGGTGGAATATCCGTGGGCCTGAATACCGAAACGGAGGTTCCAGGGATATTCGGGGCAGGAGAAAATGTTGCCATAAGCATACATGGCGCGAACCGCCTTGGCTCAAATTCCACCAATGAATGCCTCGCGTTCGGCAACATAGCTGGTAAAATGGCGGCCGAGTGGGCAATGAGCCATGGTCACCGCGACCTTGAAAGGATAAGGGTAGAGGCGGAGGAAAAGAGGATATGGGACGAACTCCTGAATCGCGATGGCGGAGAAGACATATCCAGGATTGCGGAGGACCTGAGGATTACCATGGACTCATACGTTGGTGTTTTCAGGAACGGCCCGGACCTGGTTGAGGCAATGAAGAAAATAAAATCGATAGGGGATCGCTACAGGAAGATCACCCTCGTGGATAAATCAAGCGTTTTCAACCTTGAACTGACAAGGGCACTTGAGGTCGGTTTCATGATCGATCTTGCCGAGATCATTGCCAAGGGTGCCCTGATGAGGAAGGAGAGCAGGGGAGCCCATTACAGGAAGGACTTTCCGGAAAGGGATGATGCGAACTTCCTGAAGCACACAATAGCCAGGCTTACAAAGGACGGCGTGGAACTCGAGTATACGCCCGTTGCCATAACAAAGTGGAAACCGGCTGCAAGGGTATATTGAGTGAGAAAATGACAAGAACGGAATATGAATTCAACGTGAAGAGGAAGAATGACAGTGGAAATGTCAGCTATTCCAGGTACATGGTGCCGAAGGACAGAATTTCAACCGTGCTTGAAGGGCTCATCTATATAACTGAAAACCTTGATCAGACACTATCCGTAAGGTACTCCTGCAGAATGGAGATATGCGGAAGCTGCGGGATGGAGATCAACAGAAAACCTCGGATGGCCTGCTCAACAATAGCTTCAAAGCTTGGAACTGATAAGATAAGGGTCGAGCCGCTGAAGCACTACGACGTTGTCAAGGATCTTGTGGTTGACATAGACCCGTTTTTTGAGAAGTACAGGGAAGGGCTGCCTTACATAATCAGGAACGATGACGGGAACTATGCCTCCGAGCTCAGGCAGACCCCGGAAGAGTTCAAGGAGTATGAGAAGTATTCCATGTGCATCAAGTGCGGTTTGTGCCTCGATGCATGCCCCATAGTAGGCACCGACCCTGATTACATTGGCCCTGCGGCAATGGCCGGCGTACTCAGGTACAATCTTGACAGCCGAGACCAGGGATCAAAATACAGGCTGGAAATCATCAACGGCGAGGAGGGCACATCCAGATGCCACTTTGTGGGCGAATGCAGTGAAGCCTGTCCGAAGGGAGTTGACCCATCGTTCGCAATACAGTTGCTCAGGTCCCAGGGACTTAAACACGAGATGGCAAAAATATTCAGGAGGGAGTGAACAGATGGAGAGCAAGGCGAGTTTCCCAGAATGGTTCAGGTTCAGGGGGAAGGGGATCGGTTACTTTGGCTATGCCTTCCAGAGGCTTTCCGGAGTGGTCATAGTTTTTTACCTGTACCTTCACTACATAGTCCTTTCAAATCTTCTGAGGGGACCTGTGACTTACAACGACATTGTCGGGTCAATAACTTATGGTCCATATGACATTTTCGTGGCGTTTGACGTTCTTCTGGCGCTGGTTATTTTCTATCACGGCGCAAATGGCATCAGGCTCGCCCTGAATGAGATGGGTATAGGCCTGAAACATAACAAGCTGTTTTTCTATCTCTTCGAAGTTGTGTCAATGGTGCTGCTGGTTGTCTTCCTCTATTATGCGTGGAGATTCATAGCTGTGGGATGATAAAATGGAAAACAGAAATCTGATGAGACAAAAAACAAGCAGGGGAACACTGGGGCCGGTGCAGTGGTTCTTCCAGGTTATATCCGGGGCGTTCCTGGTCTTCTTCGTAGGCGTGCATCTTTACCTTGCGCACATTAACTTCGGTCACCCAATAGCCTTCTACGATTCGGTGCTCAACAACATGCACAATCCGTGGTGGCTCACCTTCTACATCGCGTTTGACTGGATCGTGACATACCACGCCCTGAATGGAGTGAAGGGCATGATATACGACACGGGAATAAAGCCCTCGACAGGAAGAGTGGTTGCCTATGGACTCATTGCGCTGTACATTGTCTCAATAATTTACGGAACAGCGCTTGCCATCGTCGTGTCGCACATTGCGGTTCCGCCTCCATGATGCTGCGGCCGTCAATCAATGCGCTTTATGATGTGATAGCCATACTGTGTTTTCACTATAGCCGAAACCTCGCCCTTCTTCAGGCTGAATGCCGCTTTTTCAAACTCCCTGACCATGGCGCCTCTTCCAAAATACCCCAGGTCTCCACCCCTCTTCCTTGATCCGTCTAATGAGAATTGCTCCGCAAGCTTTCCAAAACTCTCCCCTTTTTTGATTTTTTCCATGATTTCCCTGGCAAGCGCCTCCCTGTTAACCAGTATGTGGGAGCATCTTATTTTCTCGGCCATGAACTGCCATGACCCCGCCTATGATATATTTGCCGCCCGGACGCAGGAAAGCCGTAGGATCAATTAATAGGCGCCCTATCCATTACCGTATAAATGGAATCCAGCCAGAAGCGTTCCAGAGGCTTCATAATCGGCTATAATCTCATTTACCTGGGCGTTAACTACCTGTGGATATCATTTGAGACTCTAATCCTTCCCCTGCAGATTGGGAGTGTTGTTCCGGAGGCTGAGATGGGACTTTTCTTGGGAGTTGTCGCTTCCCTGGGCAGTCTCTCAGGGATAGTTGGAAACCTGGCTTCCGGCATGCTCAGCGATCGGTTCAGGTTAGGGAGGGGAAAGAGGTCCCCGTACATATTAATAGGCGTTGCGACGGTGGCTGCAATGCTTCTTGGAGAGACTTTCTTCAGCCCTTCCCTGTACGAAATCATGGCTGGCTACATCGTTCTGCAGTCATTCTCCAACATGGCCATAGGTTCTACGCAACCGATACTCGCGGAAATAGAGAGCCATGAGCAGAGGGGCACCTCGGCCGGACTGAACGGGCTTTTCACGCTCATGGGAGCTGCACTGGGATTTGGCGTTACATCATTTTTCATCAGCTCTCCGTACAGGAACGGAGATCTCTACGCGCTGGCTGCAGGAATAGTTATATCCGGCCTTGCCACGCTGTACACCATCAGGCGGATTGACACTATCCAGATACCGAAAATCCTGGATCACATACCGTTAGGGATGATCAGGAAACCTCCGCCAAACCTTAAGAAATTCAGTCGCCTGGTAACCGGGAGTTCCTTCGTCTTCATGGGCATAACTGGGCTAACCTTCTTCGAGCTCTACTTCTTCAGGGAGGTGCTCGATATTCCCAACCCTGCTGCCTACGTGGCCATAGCGGGCATCCTTGTGCTTGCCGTTTCTGCAGTGTCTTCGGTGGTTCTCGGGCACTTTTCGGGAAGGATCGGGAGGTGGAACATCCTTGTCGCCGATGCCGTCATAGCTTCCATACCAACCGTGATGATCCCATTCTTCAGGACCTTCTATATTTTCCTGATTCTCGGATCTTTCATTGGAGCTACCTATGGAAGCTTCTACAGCGTCTCCTATGCCCTTGCCAGCGATCTTGTGCCGAAGGGTGAATCTGGAAAATACATGGCGATCTTCAACCTATCCCTCACTGGCGCTTCTACAGTCTCGCCGCTCATCTATGGACTCATCCTTTTCATACTCAGGAGTTCTGTGCACCTCGGCTATGTGGGACTTTTCTCGGCCGCAGGGTCCTTTTACATCATTGGAGCGGCTGTACTATTTGCAGCATCAAGAAGCTGAGGGATCACAGGAACGCGCTGGCGTTCATGTAAAGCATGTATATTGCCACGACTATTATTATGACTGCAAACACCCTGGTCAGCGTACGTTTTGGCATTTTTGATGAAAAGTGGGCTCCTGCCCAGCCGCCGACAATCCCTCCAATTATGAACAGAATGGATATTATGAGGTTAAGGTCGCCGCTTATTGCGTATCTCGCGGCTGTTACGATGCCGAACGTTCCCACCGCAAGTAGGGATGTTCCCACGGCCTGTATTATATTGAAGCCGGCGGAGAAGATAAGCCCGGGCACTATCAGGAAGCCTCCTCCAATTCCAAAGTATCCGGAAGCAAATCCAACAAGCGCACCGATGCCCGTGAGTTTTTTGATATCCAGATCCTTCCTTGGCGGATCGATGGATGTGTCGATGCACTTCCTCTTGAGCATGTAGGCAGCTATGACAATCATCAGAATTGCAAAGATAAATAGCAGTTTTGTGCCCGGAGTCAGCAGGCCAAGTTCCGATCCCACCAGCACCCCGATCACACCCGGAACGGTGAACAGGACACCAACCTTAAGATCCACATGACCTTTCCTTGCATGAGGGACCAGGTTGAAGTACGAATTTACGCCCACTGCCAGTGCTGTTGTGCCTATGGCCAGGTGGGGATGATCAAAACCTACAAAATAAATAAGCAGTGGTATGGCAAGGATCGAGCCGCCACCGCCGATCAAACCCAGTGAAAACCCGACCATGAATCCAGATGCAAGCGAAAGCAGGAGCTGCAGGGAACTCACTTCTATAATGAATGATCACTTCCATTCCAGGTATCCTGCTATCTATCATAAACCCGTCGAATTATGACGCTGCAGAATCACTTCAGGGAACCCTTCCCGACCATGTTGCTGAAATTCGTTGCAAAGGCGCTTCCGAAAATAGTATCCAGTTCCCGAAGCGTGAATAGGCTGAGAGCATTGACAAGCAGTGGATGCAGCGGCCTGAAGGGGGGAATGGCCTCCTTTGTGAGGGCTGTATGACCTATGTAGTCAATTGTCCTCAGTTGCACATTATCAGGACCACTTAACGTTTCTGTCCGTAGCATGCCAACAAACCACTCCTTGAACGCATCTATGGATTTCTTAAGTTCCTCTTCCCCTTTATTCCTGCCGAAAAAACCGGGAGATTCAAGCCTTAGGATCAGGGACGCGATCTTGTTCGTGTATTCACGCTCAATTATCCCGAGGAACATCCGGTAGTTCATCTGATAAAATAATCAGGCATGGATATTAAACGTTTTGGGACAAAAATCCCGTTATCACGGAAACGGTTGATAATTCGTTGTCCTCTTAACATGATGGCGCACTGCAGTTTATAAGTAGAGGTTAACGTATAATCCCATTTCAATGACCATATAACCGCTTGTTGCAACAGGAAATTACTGCAGTGTGTAACTTTCGTTGGTCAATTCCATGTAGATCTTGTCCACATAACCATGTCCTGGAGTGTATACATTCTTATCGGCCATAGCTCATTCTCCGTTCAGCGTCTCCCTCAGTTTCAAGGGAATATCAGAAATAACGCCGGATGCACCCCGTTCCATGCATGCCTTCACCTCATCCGCCCTGTTAACGGTCCATGGAATTATCTGCACACCCTTCCCCTCTATTCCGGAAATTCCTCCTTCGAGATACATTGATACCTCTGGCTGGACAAAATCCACGGAGAAGCGCTTCAGCATATCCATGTCAATTTTTCCGTAATATCGAATGGTTTCTGGGGAAACGTTGAGGCCGACGGTGAATCCCGAGTTTAGCTCCTTCAGTCTCCTTAATGAAAGCGGATTGAATGAAAGGAACCTGTACCTGGATGATTCCCTCACGGTAATGAGCCCGGCAAGGGGGTCTTCAATACCGTAATTCACCAGGCCACCTTCATCGTCTATGGTTTTCAGCTCGATGTAGATTGGAAAATTGCCCATTGCATCCATGACCTCTACAAGCGTTGGAATGGTTTCTCCTCTTCTACCGATCCGGAAATTTTTAAGTTCTGCTAGCGTGTAGTCCCATGGCTTCCCATTGACATCGCACAACCTCTTCAGGTCGTAGTCATGGAACACGATTATCTCCCCGTCTCTTGAAAACTGTACGTCGAGTTCCACCGCATCCAATCCTGCAGTCCTTGAGCCAACGAAACTTTCAAGGGAGTTTTCCTCATGACTTTCCTGTAATCCGCGGTGTCCAACTATCATGAATGTATTCTTTCCAGACATACCGGATCACCTAAGTTCCAGTCAGAACGTATTTCTGTGCATAGTGGTATTCGAATTCCCTTTCACTGACAAGCTTGAACCCATGCTTTCCAAGTTCCGCAGCAAGCTGGGAGCTGGAAAAACGAATATCCTGAGGAGGCCCGAATGGGGTTTCAGGCTTGAACTCAATGAAAATTATCTCCAGTCCGCTGACCTTACTGAGACGGTCAAGGAGGCTGTCCTGGCATTCGAGGTCATGGAATACATTGGAGAAGAATGCCTTGTTGAAGCCATGGGGAAGATCCGAGGAACATATGTCCTTCTCAAGGATTTCCACATTGTCAATGCCATTTTTAGACAGATTCTTCCGGATTGCATCGATCCCGGCCCTGCTGTGCTCAACCGCATATACCTTCCCTTTTCCGATAAGACGGGAAAATTTTGCCGCATAGAAGCCGTCTCCTGATCCGAAATCGATTATTACGTCCCCATTAACCGGATGAATCAGTTCCTCTATGCTGACATAGGGAATGTGATCTTCCCTCATCTGCCTTACATGATCGTAATTGTGGTGCTCCATGGCTGATCAGTAAAAGCTGAGATAATATGTTTTTCATACCCTGGCCATTCGCCCTAATAGTAATAAATATAATCAGATGCATGATCACTCAGTGTGGACAGGATCGGCTTCAATATGGTCGCAAGCGGCAGCGGTGGAAACTGCTCGCTGGTATGGGACCAGGACAACCTGATCGTGATAGATTTCGGGATATCCCTGAGGAGGCTGAAAAACAGGATGAGGGAGCTGAAAATCGATATCACTGATATCTCACTGTTCATAAGCCACGAACACAGTGATCATTCAAGCGGCGTCAGGACACTGATCCGCAACTCCAGCGTGGATGTTTACACTAGGCAGGGAACGGCGGATTCCCTTGGCCTTAATGATGCTTTTGCCATAAGAAATCCGGTCGTTATAGGAAATTTCTCCATAGCGCCCATACCTGTTTCGCACGATGCCGCGGACCCTGTTGCTTTTGTTATCCATAACGGAAAAGCAAAGGTCTCCGTGGTGTCGGACCTTGGCTTCGTTTCTCCAGATCTGGTTGAAGCCATGATGGGATCACAGGTAATAGCCCTGGAGGCAAACCACGACGTGGACATGCTGAAATCAGGAAGCTACCCATTTCCCCTCAAGAAGAGGATACTCAGCGATCATGGGCATCTCTCAAACACGCAAACAGCTGAAGCACTGGAGAGTGTCAGCCGGCCCTGGACTGAGATCGTGCTGACGCACCTCAGCCAGGAGAACAACCTTCCCGATCTTGCGAGAAGGACTGTTGGGGATCACCTTTCTAACCGCGGGATAGAATACCGGTCTCTCGAATGCGCATCACAGGATCTGGGTTCCCCTGTTTATGACATAGCAATTTTCTAGCGGGAATGCATTACTGATCATGGAAGCTATCGGATTCATCGGACTTGGAAAGATGGGAACACCAATTTCCCGGCACATAATGGAGAAGTTTCCCCTGGCTGCTGTCTACAACCGCACCCCCTCAAAGACAGAGTGGTTCAGGAAGAATGGGGTCGAGGTGTGTGCTACGCCTGCAGAGGTGGCAAGGAAATGCTCCATCATCTTCACCATGCTTACGGATTCTGATGCCGTCAGCACCGTCTTGACAGGAAAGAATGGGGTTATTGAGGGGATCAGGCCGGGATCGCTTGTGGTAGACGTGAGCACAATATACCCGGAAGATTCCCAGAGAATGGCTTTGAAGGTCATGGAAAAGGGTGCGGAGATGATAGATTCCCCAGTTATAGGCAGCGTAGATCTTGCCACAACCGGGACGCTGACGATAGCTGTTGGGGGATCTGAGGCTGCATTCATGAGATGCAGGCCCCAGCTGGAGACATTCGGGAAGAGAATAGTGCATGTGGGACCTAACGGCTTCGGACTCAAGGTGAAACTGCTGAACAACATGATCATGGGCTCAAACTATGCCATCCTCTGTGAGGCAATATCCATCGGGGAGAAGGCGGGCATAGATACGGAAACAATGGAGGAGATTTTCTCCGGAGGCGGTGCCAACTCCAAGACGCTTGAGATGAAAGGGAAGCGCATGATTGAGAGGAATTACGATCCGCAGTTTCTGCTTGCCCACCAGCTGAAAGACATCAAGTACGGGCTGCGGATGTCCATGGACACCTTCTCCCCTACTCCTGTGACTTCAGCTGCAGCCAGCATGTACGAAACAGCCTACAATGAGGGCAGGGGAGACAGTGACTATTCGGCCCTGATTGAGACCTACAGAAACGTAAACAGAAAAGCATAATAAACTCCCATTTCATTGTTTACAGATGATAATCCTTTTCATCGCATTCCTTGTTGCTGCGTTGACACTGGTATTCACCTCTTACACGGACGTGAGGAAAAGGACCATAAATTCTTTCATTTTCATCCCACTCGTTGCAGTCGCGACCCTGAATTACGCCTATACAGGACCGGGATATGCGTTCATTGCCATTGGCCTCCTCTTCTTTGCCGGAACGTTCATCAGGACAGACCTGTACCTCTACCCGGTTTTCGGGCTCGCAATGCTCCTGGCGTCAGTTTTATTGCTGATGCACAGCCCGGTTTTCCTTACCGCCTCCATCATGATATTCCTGATCTATGAGCTTGGATTTACAGAGCGCCTTTTCGGGATTGGCGACATAAAGGCCATGATGGCAATATTCTTCTCATTCGTCCAGTTCCCGTTCATCTGGGCATTCACTGCAAGGCAGGCCTTCCTGCTACAGATCCTGCCACTCTCATTTGCAATGCTCATAAACATCGCACTGGTTTCCCTGTACCTCCCGGTATACATGATAATACTCAACCTCAGGAAAGGAAATGGCTTCGGCGTCACTTCCCTCTTTGGGATGAAGTACGATGAGTCCGTATATGCAGTGAACAGAAAGAGGTATTCCATAAGGGGCGAAAACGACAGCCGAATCATGATCTACCGGTCACCGTTCATGGTTCCCATAACCATTGGTTTTTTCATAACGGTTATATTTGGATTCTGGATGATATCTGTATAATGCCTGACAGTATACTTGTAAAAAACGCAGCACAGGTTATCATCACCCACGATCCTGGAGAGCCGCTCAGGGGAGAGAAGCTGGGAATAGTGGAAACCGTTGAGAATGCATCTATCCTCATAACGGGTGGCAGGATCGCAGAAATTTCACCATCCCCTGCTGTTCCCCATGGCGCACACGTCATTGATGCCTCGGGCATGACGGTTATGCCGGGAATAGTGGATTCCCACACGCACATAGTGTACGGTGGATCAAGGTATGAAGAATTTTACCTGAGGGCACAGGGAAAGAGCTACCTGGAGATAATGAAAAGCGGTAACGGGATAAACAGGACCGTGCGGGATACCGAGAAAATGAGCCGAGACCTGATCCTCAAAGCGACACTCGACAGGGTCAGGGATGCAGTGTCCACGGGCACCACGACCATGGAAATGAAGACCGGATACACATCCACGCTTGCCGGAGAGCAGAAAATGCTTGACGTTGTTGATTCAATCGGGAGGACGGGCATAGTGAACGTTGTTCCGACTTTCCTCGGCATGCATTCAATACCCCCGGGGACGCCTGAAGATGCGTTCGTGGACTACATGGTCAACACGGTTGCGTCCAAGCTGAAGGGAAGATTCTCTTTCACCGACGCCTTCTGCGACAGCGGGGCGTATTCACCGGATTCCTGCAGGAAACTTGCCGAATGGTCAAGGCAGAATGGCGTGCCCATGAAACTTCACGCAGACGAACTTCAGGATGTGGGATGCCTGGACCTATGCGATGATTACGCGTTCAGGAGCGTCGATCACCTCCTGCAGACCGGGGACGATGGAATAGAGAAGATAAGAAAATGCGGTTCAATCGCCAACTTCCTTCCAATAACCGGATTCTCGCTGGATAAGAGCAGATACCCAGACATCAGAAAATTCATAGATGCTGGTATTCCGATATCATTATCGAGCGATATTTCGCCACTGTCCGTGAACTCAAACGTACTTTTTGCAATGTACCTTGCCGTGAGGTTCACGGGGCTTTCGGCAGAGGAATGCCTTAACGCCGTAACAATAAACGGATCTTATTCAGCTGGGGTATCGGGAGATCGGGGGTCCATAGAGGTGGGAAAAAGCGCGGATCTTGCCATTGTATCGGTCGGCAGTTACAGGGAAATCCCCTACAGATATTCAGCCAGGATAGTCGATACTGTTATCAACGGCGGAAAGATAATTTACGATCGTAGGAGCGGAAAGCCAACGGCTTAAGCTATTGGATGAATGCGTCAAGCCCCTGACCCTCGCAGGGAAACTCAACGAGCCCATCGTTGCGGTACGATGAATCCATGCCTGCAGGCATAGGAGGAGTTGGCTTCATTCCACTATGAAAACAGACTATCCTCCAGTTATCTGCCGATCTTTCTCTTTGAAAATCTTCCTTTCTATGTCTGAAAGACTCATCAGGACTGTATCTTTCTGTACCGCAGACAGGTCTCCCGTAAACCCACTTTTGGAGAATACTGCATATACATACTTCCTGTCCGGATATTGCTCTCTCAGCATTTCTGATTTGGACTTCAAGCTTGCAACCACGCTTAGGGGGACGGGATTACTGGTCCAGTTGCATTCAGCAAAAAGCATTTCTCCTCTGGTTTCAGAGTATGCTACGATATCTATTTCCTCAATATTTTGGCCCTTCTTACCGGTGCTGTTCCTCCCCCACCACCTAGAAGCAGCGTTGAAAGACCTGCCCAGCATTCCATCCATCAGTAACTCCTTTATGAGGTTCTCAAATTGCTCACCTGCAAAGGAGGCGAAATCCTTCAGTATATCATTCAGAACCTCTTCAGCGTGGGAACTCTCTATCTCGCTTTTATGAGGCAACACATACCTGAACCAAAACTTGAGATAGTGGTCAGATATCCAGTAGAGCCTCCTCTTGAATTTTTCAGGAGACCCGAAAGGTTTTTCCGGCATTATCAGGCCAAGTGACATAAGAATGTCAAGATACTTTGAAACCATGCTTTTGTCCAGTCCAGAATAGCCGCATATCTCTCCCAATGTGTGGTTCCCGTAGGAAATGGATCTGAGAATCAGCATGTAGTTCCTCGGTTCCCTGAATTCAGTCCTTAGGAGGAATTCTGCCTCCTCATAGAGGGATGCCCCCTTTGAAAGTATGTTCCCTGACACGTTTTCCAGGAATTTTAGACCGGGATCAAGTTTCAGGAGATATTCGGGTACACCGCCAAATACAAAATAAGTATTGCAGAGATCTTCAAAGCCATAATCTACAAATTCTTTCAGGTACCTGAACTCCAGAGGACCTAGTCGCAGTTGGCCGGTTCTTCTCCCGTAAAGAGGACTTCTGTAGGAGAGCACTTCATTCTCCATCATACTGATTGAAGAACCTGAAAGAATCAGCATTACATTCGCTTGCCTGAGTATGGTGTCAAATATTTTCTGAAAAACCGAGGGGATAGCTCTGTTGGCCTCGATGAGATATGGGAACTCATCTATGGCAATTATGATCTTTGATCTTTTTGCTTTTGCCTGAAATGAACTGCTGGAAACCAGAACGGAAAAAAAGGAGAGCCAATCATCAAAACTTGCCCCAAGCAAGCTGTCATCGCCCAGAAATTTTGAGATGATCACCTTGAAGCTGCTAACGTTTTCCCTGTCTCCCTCCGCTGTTGCAAGAAAATATACTCCTCTGTTACCAGTGAACCTGCTGATCAGTTCAGTCTTTCCCACTCTTCTTCTACCGTAAAGAATGAAGAGCGAAGCGCCTTCCGTTGAATAGGCATCTTCCAGGATTTTCATTTCTTTAGCCCTGTTTACGAATTTTTGTTGAGGCATAAGTATTATACTTTATTAACAACAAATATTTATAGGTTCTTCCGGTATGTTGCAGTAAGAATAAATATCACCGCTACCCTGAGTATGGTATGGATGATTGAGAACTCTGCAAATGTACATACAGTGCCAGGGTTTGGATCCTGAGAAATGCTGAAGAAGACGAGGCACTGTGGCTCTACTCGCAAGAGAATTGCAACACGGAAGAGGAGGCATTAGCATTCTGGCAGAGATGGTATTTGTGGGTCTCGTATTCCCGCCTCAATCCAGTGAAGAATGTCGCACGGATGATGAAGCACTACCTGTATGGTATACTGTCATACTTCAGGCACCACATAACCGGTGCAATGGCTGAAAGGCTGCATTCCCAGAATTCAACAGTTCAGAAGATGGCCTACGAGTACCGCAGAAAAGAATATCTCAAGACTGCAATAGATTTCCACTGCGGGAACCTGCAGCTTTATCATGATCAGAGAAGAGCGACAAATACTCTCTCATGTTTTGAAACTGTCCTACGGTTATGCCTCTAAGATTTGCCTTCAGGCTCCAGCAACAGAATGTCCTCATTGTATTCCCTTTCTCCTCTTGTCAACCCATTTTCAAACTCAAAAACATCTACGGATCTTAGCGAAACAGGTTGAAGTCCTGTCACCACCACCATCCCTTCGTCCAGATCCAAAGAGTCTTCTACCAGATCCCGGATTACCTCTTCAAAGGGCACAATTTTATTGGTCCCCTGAATTGTGCAATTTGCAAACTGTCCGAAAATTTTCAGTTACTGGTGCGATGTCCCCTACCATAATGTTCTCATAACAAATGGCAATGAGCACTGCATATGCTTTCGGTCGATTTAGAGGATACCATAAAGAAGCTTGAGGAAATGAATGCCAGAAAGATACTGCTACAGCTTCCGGACGGACTGAAGCCTCATGCATTCGATTACTTCAACGCGTTATCCGCGAAATTCTCCGTGATCATAAGTTCCGATCCCTTCTATGGAGCATGCGACGTGGGGAACGCTGAAATATACAAGGACGTGGATTGCATAGTGCAGTACGGGCACTCGGAAATACCCAATGTGAAGTATCCAAAACCCATGATATTCCAGGAGGCAAGGACCGAGGCCATCGTCACCATAAACCCCGGCATTTTTGATATCCTGGCCAGGTTGGGGTTCAAGAAGATAGGGCTTCTTTCGTCAATACAGTACATGGACCGGTTGGTAGAGGTACGGAAGATCCTTGAGGGATTAGGGATGAAGGTGATCGTGGGCATGCAGGACAGCAGGCTTGCATATCCTGGGCAGGTCCTGGGCTGCAATTTCAGCTCCGCACACTCAATCTCAATGGATGTGGATGCATACCTGATAGTCAGCACGGGCAAATTCCACGCAATTGGAGTGCAGCTTTCCACCGAGAAGGAAGTTTTCCTGCTTGACCTGAACTATCTTTCCCTGCAGTCCATAAGGGATGAGAAGGAGAAGTTCCTCAGGCAGAGATATGCAAAGCTATCCACTGCACTTGATGCAAAGAGATTCTGTGTCGTCTTTGACACCAAGATCGGGCAGTACAGGAGGAAGCTTGCCGACGTCCTTATGAAACAGATAGTGGAGATCGGGAAGGAGGGCATATTGTTGAGCACAAATGAGGTGAAGCCATCCGATTACGAGAACCTCAGATGCGATGCCGTTATATTCACCGGCTGTCCAAGGGTACCCATAGACGATGCCGACAGGTTCAGCATGCCGATACTGACTCCACCGGAATTCCAGTCCCTATTTGGATTCAAGAAGACAAAGAATTACGTTATGGATGAGATAGTTGCGGTAGACGATCTCAACTAGCCAGGGGCCTGCCTATCAGGTAGGTTCCAGCTGAATCCACGATTTCAACCTCGAGCCTTGCATACTTCCCGAATTTTCCGCTGATAACAACCGGCCTGTATGAATTATCCCTGCCAACTACCGTGCCGTTCTTGCCGGATTCCGTAACCATTATGCTGGCAGTTTTTCCTATCATTGACTGCAGCCTCTCCCGCGTAACCTGCCTGTGAAGGTCGGTATAAGCAGCGGTCCATCTCTTTACTGCGTTCGATGGCGGAACATGTGCATTGTAGTCCCTGGTGAACGGCCTGGGTGAGAACCTGGTGATGTTTATTATATCTGGCCTTGCCCTCTCTATGATCCTGCAGTTTGCATCAAAGCTCTGATCATCGTCGCCATGGTATCCGGAGATTATGTCGGTGGATATGACAATTTCAGGAAACCGATCACGGAAGGCATCAACGATCCTGAGAAAATCCGTTGCAGCATATTCCCGGTTCATTAACTCCAGGATCCTGTCATCCCCGCTCTGCACAGGTATGTGGAGAAACTTGAATACTTTGCTGTTTCCGTAGGAATCCAGCAGTTGAGGCAATATTTCCAGGGTGTTGCGCGGCTCCATCATGCCCACCCGAAGCATGAAATCATCCTTTATTGAGACTATCCCATCGACGAGATTGTTCAACCTGGATCCAATATCCTTCCCGTACGCTGCAGTGTCTAGAGAGGATATCCTGACCTCCCTTAACCCCTTCTGCAACTGCATGATCACCTGGTTCCTTATCTTGTCAATGGGCCTGGAAAGCAGTTTTCCCCTTGCAAGGTGGGAGATACAGAAGTTGCAGCTTCCCGTGCATCCCTGATTGATTGGTATTCCCTCGAATATGGAGGGCTCCCTGATCTCCACATCGTCCAGCTTTCCAGTGTAGAAGTCCCTGAATGACCTGCTGCTGATGACCTCTATGTTGTCCTGGGCAAGCGACCCTCCATTTGTTGTTGAAAGGCAGCCCATAACCCTTACCCTTGAGGCGCGTGAAAGTTCCTCAATTCTCCGGATCATCCTGTCTTCGGTCTGCTTTATAACCACGCAGGTGCCTATGATGCTGAGGTCCGCCTCCTCGGGGCTGGATACAAATGTGTTTCCCTCTCCAAGCATCGAGTTTACGTAAAGTCCAGTCTCCGACTTAGACTGTGTGCAGCCATATGACTCGGAATAAATCTTCATCCTTACCGATGATGATGTTTTGCTATTTTTCCCTTGCCATTCAAAAATAGGATTATTTTGGTATTCCGCTCCTCATTATTTCCGAGAACTGGGTTTCGCTTATCTTCCCCGTGGCAACCGCCAGGTCCTTTATTGATTTCCCAGTTGTAAGCGCCTCCCTCACTATCTTTGCAACGGTATCATAGCCCAGGAATGGGTTAAGCAGGGCAGCAGAACCGAAACTCTTTGACAGGTGATCGCGGCATACGTCCTCGTTGGCAGCCATACCCTCTATGAGTTTCTCCCTGAACATTTTCATGCCGTTTGTCATTATGTCAAGCGACCTGTTCAGCTCGTAGTCTATGTGCGGCATCATTACGTTGAGCTCGAACTGTCCAGCTTGCACTGAGAGGTTGAGAGCCTGCTGCGATCCGATCACGGAGTGGCAGATCATGTTCATCGCCTCGGCTATCGACGGGTTAACCTTGCCTGGCATTATGGAAGAACCCTGCTGGACTGCCGGTATGGTTATTTCGTGCATGCCCGTTCCCGGACCGGAATACATGAGCCTGATGTCGTTAGCCATCTTTGTAATGTCAAGTGCGGCATTTGCGGTGGAATTCATCAGTCGCGAGAAATCGGTCATGAATTCCATGATTCCCGGGAGATTCCTGCTTTCCCTGAAATCAAGGGATGTGTATTTCTTGATCTCCGCAACCACGTTCTTCAGGTATCCCGGGGAGGTGTTTATGCCAGTGCCCACTGCCGTGCCGCCTATGTTGAGCTCGAGCACATATTCCACTGATGACTTGAATTCCTTCATGTCCCTTTCCAGGGCGTAAGCGTATGCAGAGAATTCCATTCCGAGTGTAATGGGAGCTGCATCCTGCAGGTGTGTCCTTCCAGCCTTGACCACGTGCCTGAATTCTTCTGCCTTCTTCTTCAGGGAATCTACCAGGCGCTGCCCTTCAGCAAGGTACTTCATTGCCTTTGTTACTGCTGTCACCCTTATCATCGTGGGGTAAATGTCATTGGTAGACTGGCTCATGTTGACATGATCATTTGGGTGTATGACTGAATAGTCGCCCTTTTTCTTTCCGAGAATCTCAAGGGCGACATTTGCTATGACTTCATTAGCGTTCATGTTGTACGAGGTACCGGCACCTGCCTGAAAAACGTCGATGACAAACTGATTGTCGAATTCACCAGAGATGATCCTGTCACACGCCTTCATTCTGGCTTCAGCCTTCTCCACTGGCAGCTTGCCTCCCTTATTGTTTGCAGCCGCCGCAGCTTTCTTGATCAGCGTCATTGAATTAATGTGATCCGAATCGGCCGCAAGGCCGGTTATCCTGAAGTTGTCGATTGCCCTTACCGTGTTCACGCCGTAATAGAGCTTATCGTCTATGGAAACCTCACCAAGAACGTCCTTCTCTTTCCTTTCCATGTTCAAGATATGGCATAAGATTATAAATGGGTTTTCAGGAGGTTTTGCAAGTATTCCTGTTTCTGTACAACAGGAGGTACTGTTGGGGTTCAACGGAAAGCACATAAAATAAGGCAAAAAGGTAATGAAAAGTGACCTGAAGACATAACGGGAAGGAGATTGACTGCCTTATCCATGGATTCCGGCAAGCCGCCGCCATGCATGATTTCCAGAATTTGTCCAGCTTGCCTGAAACTTACACAGGAAAAGTTGCGGGACCAGTTCGGCTCTGTCGTC
>DAICSO010000001.1:0-99764 GCA_027368075.1 bacterium | reverse complement strand
GTTCTTCACAAAGTCTCTGTGGCCGGGAGCATCTATCAGGGTGAAGTAGTACTTGTCCGTTTCAAATTTCTTGTGGTTCAGGTCAATTGTAACCCCTCTTTCCCTCTCTTCCTTTAGTCTGTCCATAACCCAGGCAAACTCGAAAGTTGCCTTTCCCTTTTCAGTAGCTTCTTTCCTGTACTGGTCAATAATATGGGCAGGGACTTCTCCATGCTCAAACAGCAATCTGCCTACGAGCGTTGATTTCCCATGATCGACATGTCCTATGGTTACTAAATTTATGTGTGGTTTTTGCTGTGCCATTTCTTCACCTTTTATCTATCATTCTTATCGTGTATAAGGATTTTGTTTACTCCGATCCTTATTCAAACCTGAACGTAATTTATTGGTTGAATATATACCCTTTTATCAAAAGTATCGAACTGCTATGTGACCCGCAGTAATTACAGGGACAAATTTTTAAATAATTTTTGACATTATTCCATAATGAATTCAGAGACAAAAATTAAGTTGCTGTTGCTCCTGAGTGTCATTGTAACCGGTGCATATGGCTATATAATCCTGATAATGTATTCCACAACAACCATCTAATATGGTTTCGGTGAGTTTAAGACCCGGCATCTCCAAACATTTTTTATCCGTTACAGCGATACCGACGCATGACGAGACCTAAGATTTCAGTTATAGGTGCTGGAAACGTTGGTGCGACAGTGGCGCAGATACTTGCGCTCAAGGAAATGGGAGACGTATATCTGTTTGATGTCGTCGACGGCGTTCCGGAAGGAAAGGCACTGGACATACTTGAGGGCGGACCCCACTGGAAGTCGGATAGCAACGTACTTGGCTTTACAACCGTTAACAAGGAGAACTACAAAAATCTCGAAGGTTCCGATGTTATAGTTATAACGGCCGGCCTGGCAAGAAAGCCGGGGATGAGCAGGGATGACCTTCTACAGAAGAACGTAGAGATCATGACTGATGTTGGGAAAAACATAAAGAAATACGCACCTGATGCCAAACTCGTTGTTGTTACAAACCCGGCGGACATAATAGCCTATGCCTTGCAGAAAATCACCGGAATTGCTCCGTCAAGAATCATAGGCCTTGGAGGTTCACTGGACAGTGCAAGGTTCAGGACATTCCTTGCCCAGGAGCTCAAGGTGTCGGTTGAGGATGTTAACGCGTTTGTAATAGGCGGTCACGGCGATGACATGGTTCCATTTGTCAGGTATTCAAGTGTGGCCGGGATTCCCATTAGCAACCTATTGTCAAAGGAAAAAATTGATGAGATCATAAAGAGAACGAGATTCGGCGGCGGGGAGATAGTAAACTTCCTGAAGTCTGGCAGTGCATACTATGCTCCTGGAATTTCCATCACAGCAATGGTTGAGTCCATAATAAAGGGTAAAAACCGGGTCATACCCTGTGCAGCCTTTCTAACAGGAAGCCATGCAAAGCATTACGGTGTGAAGGATATTTTCATTGGCGTACCAATAAGAATAGGCGAAAGCTGCGTGGAGGAGATATACGACATCGATTTCAACAACGATGAAAAACTCCTCTGGAACAAAACCGTGGAATCCGTAAATGCAAGCTGCAAAAAGGTCGATGAGTTTCTTGCAGAGAAACTCTAAATCTTCATTTTTTTAAAAAATCCAGGTAGAATTCAGGGTATTTCTTATATCTTATCGGGTCAGGTATACCGGCTTCCATGAACCCTTTGAGCCTGAGCAGGCATGAGTCACATTCACCGCATGCTTCATCTTCACCATTGTAGCAAGAATAAGTCAGTTCATAGGGAACATTGAGGCTGATGCCCTTCCTTATGATTTCTCCCTTGGTAAGGAACTGAAGTGGAACCGCTATCCTTATACGTGCGGTGATCCCGGCCTTCGTTCCGAGATTTATGCTTCGTTCCATTGATGAAAAAAATTCAGGCCTGCAGTCCGGATAACCCGAATAATCAACAGCATTAGCCCCTATGAATATGGTTCTGGCACCCAGGGATTCTGCGAATGCCGTGGCTATAGTCAGGAAAATTGAATTTCTGGCCGGTACGTACGATGAGGGTATGCTGTTGCCTATTGCTGAAAGATTTCTCCTCTCTACGGGCATACTTGACGTAAGAGAACTGGAACCGATCTGCTGGAAGTCCATATTGAATACCCTGTGATCTATGTTGAAATAATCGGCGATCCTCTTTGATGATCTTAACTCTATGGAATGCCGCTGGCCATAGCCGAAGCTCAGCGCAGTAACCTCAAATCCTTTATATTTTGCAATAGCCAGTACCGTGCTTGAATCAAGACCGCCAGAGAGAAGTGATATAGCCCTCTCAGTCGTTCATGATCACTTCCGAATATGCACCCTGGCCGGGTCCTTCCTGTACACCGATCTCCAGCCCTTTGACATTTTTCATATCCTTCAGTCTCCCGGCAAGTTGCTCTGAAATGTATCTAGAGAGATCTTCACTGGAGGATGATTTCGTTTCGCAGAGGCACACGTCGCTTTCTGACACACTGATTCGCTTGTTGTTATACAATATTTCACATACTCCGCCGCTGCATTTGTGTGAAATGATATCGCTGAGCGTTGGGATGAGCAGCTTGTGATCCATCTTCCCGATTATGCTAATCACATCTCTCGAAATGTCATCGTAATCCACTACTATCCCATCGATCGGGTCTCCCCATATCCTAACCATTATTGCATAATCGTGGCCGTGTAACCTGGAGCATTTGTTGTGTGAAGGTATAAAGTGCGCTGCCGAGAACCTCAGCCCAGCCTGCCAGCCATCCATCTTAACCTGCATAATCCAGTATTCCAAACTACATAATAATCGTTAAGTCTCGCTCTGAAGAAATATTTTATAGCGTCCTGTCATTTCCCAAAGAAACGAATCAGGCCGACTATTCTAGATCCATGCGTATCAGTCTGTTTCCGTTGGGCGCGTGGCCCAGTCCGGATATGGCAACAGCCTCCTAAGCTGTAGATCGGGGGTCCGAATCCCCCCGCGCCCGCTCTTTTATTGTTCCATTCTTGGGGCAAGAAGGAAAATGCCTTTTATGTATCCATCACTAGAACCTTTAGCAGGCTGTCCAAATTCGAATTCTATAGTAAGGGGATAATCATCCTTGAAGCTCAATTTCAAGGAGTCTGTGCTAGATAGGGACTTGACAAGCTTCAGGAGATAATCCAGCGGATAAGAGCTCTTGACCGATTCCTCACAACGGATCTCCTTAAGGAGTTCCCTTGAAAGTATCATCTCCGACTCCTCTGTATCAGAAAGGGATCTTGCCCTGAAATCATTTGCAGTCAGGGTGAGCCTTATGGAATCCGACACGTCCTCAGCCGCCTTTAGACCCTTCTCCAGTTCGTATTTCGCAACTACAACGTAGCTTTCGGAACTGACCTGCGGGACTCTTGGAGTTGTAATGGTGTTATTGTCAAGCAGCGAAAGCGTCTTGATTATCGTCCCCATCTCGAACTTTAGCCTGTCCTTCTCCTTTGTAATTGAGATGACATCCCCTGAACTTGCCAATTTAAGGATTGATTTCAGCCTTTCAATGTCGAGGGATATGTCCTCTTCCGCATCAAGGTCATACAATTCAAATGATCCGGATGGAATCTCGAGACTCACCATTGCCACATGGGCCGGATCGACTGCCTTTATTGTCACACCATCCTTCTTGAGAGTTAGTTTTGCCTCGCTCACTATGGTATTTAGAAGGTCTGCAATTTCCTTCAGGTTCTTTACGCTTATCCTTAGTTTCATAATCAGATCATCCTTTGCTATCAATTCAGATACTATAGAAGGTAAGTCATTTGGTTAAATATATTTTTATCCGTCCAAGCTGACTCTACTTAAGGTATATGAGCCACCATGGAATTGCTTGCTGCACGACTGTTTGAGAATGAGAATCATACTTTTCATTGAAAACACGGTAAACCTTGCCCAGTACGACCTGAGGCAGTACTGCACAAGGAACCCCATAGTCAGGAAACACACAGATTCCATTGAACTTGACATAAGCACTGATTCACCCTCGCTGCTCATAAAAATTATGAAATTCAGGGTATGCTTCCTCAGGATCAGGAAGATTGCAAAGACTGAAGAATATCTTCCACTAAACAGGGATAAGGTACTTCGACGAAAGAATGATGTGCTTAGAACTGCATCACGCCTCTTTGACGAGGAGAGATACTGGGAGGCTCACATGCTGCTCGAGGATTTGTGGAAGTGCGTTTCTGGACCGGAGCGATCGTGTATACAGGACATAATACATCTGGCCGTTGCAATGATAAAATTCCAGATGAACCAGAAAGAAACAGCGAAGATCGTTTATGAAAGAGTCGTGAGCAGGATTGGCGATGCGAGAAATGCCGGTTCAGAATGCTTCGAAATTCCTGGAAAATTTGAGTATCCATTAAGGTTCAGGGCAGCAGAAAACTGAAGACTGTTACAAAATTATAATAGTTGTCCGTCATTTCTCGTTTGATGCACTCCATTAAAGAGATACTTTCCGATGAATTTATTGGAAAACCGGTAACTGTTCATGGATGGGTTTACAGGGCAAGAAGCAGCGGCAAGATCGCATTTGTAGTGTTGAGGGACTCGAGCGGCATTGTACAGTCAGTTGCAAGCATTGCGACCCTGGGGGATGAGAAGTTCAAGGTCATATCTTCCCTTGGCATAGAAAGCAGCCTTGAACTCCGGGGCACCGTGAAGAAGGATGATCGCGCCATCACCGGATACGAAATCGAAGTTACAGACTTCAAAGTATATCAGAGGGATGAATCGTTTCCAATTACGAAGGACAAGGGGGAAGAGTTCCTTCTTGACAACAGGCACCTGTGGTTGAGGAGCCAGGAGTTCTCTGCTGTTCTCAAGGTCAGGTCAACAGTATTCAAGGCATTTGCAGATTTTTTCTACTCTGAAGGATATTACCAGGTGCAGGCCCCTTTCATGGTTTCCACGGCAACGGAAGGAGGCACGACACTCTTCAAGGTGCCTTTTTTCGGGTCAGAGGTCAGCCTTACTCAGAGCGCCCAGTTCTACCTTGAAACCATGATATTCAGCCTGGAGAAGGTATTCACAATTTCGCCTAGCTTCCGGGCGGAAAAGTCCAGGACGTGGAGGCACCTGACTGAATACTGGCACGGCGAGGCTGAGGTTGCATGGGTGGACAATTCCGGGATGATGGACATAGAGGAGCGCATGATTCACTTCATAATAGGAAGGGTACTGGAGGAGAACCGGCCCGAACTTGCTATTCTTGGCAGGGACGTGGGAGACCTGAGAAGGTGGACGGAGCCTTTCCTGAGAGTGACCTATTCGGACCTCATAACAAGAGCACAGGAAACGGGAATGAACATCAGGTATGGGGATGACCTTGGTTCCGATGAGGAGAAACAGATAATGATTCACTATGATCGTCCTGTGTTCGTAACACACTATCCAAAGGAGCTTAAGACATTCTACCACAGGCCTGACCCAAAGAATCCGGGAGAATTACTGTGCCATGATCTCCTTGCTCCTGAAGGGTACGGAGAAATCATTGGAGGCAGTGAAAGAATATGGGACCCGGACCAACTGAAGGAAAGGATGGAGGAGTATAACCTGAACCCGGACGACTATTACTGGTACATGGACCTGAGGAAATACGGTAGCGTCCCACATTCCGGTTTCGGTCTGGGGTTGGACAGGGCAATAATGTGGATATGCAAATTGGACAACATCAAAAATGCGATCCCGTTTCCGAGAACCATAAGAAGGACAAAACCGTAGGATGACGAACTGCAGGGAAAGGAGAGGCTAAATCTTGAACGCCTTTAAACAGGTTCTGGAAGGCACTGTCCCGGATTCCATCCCCGTATGGTTTATGCGCCAGGCTGGCCGCTATCTCCCTGGCTATACGGAAGCCAGAAAGTCAAAGTCCATCAAGGAAATATGCATGGATCCTGCTCTTCTGGTGAAGATAATGGAGGAGCCCATAAACAGGCTTGGCGTTGATGCTGCGATAGTCTTTTTTGATATTCTTCTTCCTCTTGAAGCGATGGGTGCAAAGATCGACTTTACCGATGGGACCGGTCCGGTTGTTCAGCCTGCGACATACGATGGATCCTATCCACGGTTACTGGAGTTTGACCAGGGGAAGATGAAGTATCCCCTGAGCAAAACCATAAGGAAATTCAAGGAGACGCACGCCGACTTCCCACTTATAGGCTTTTCCGGCGGACCCGTTACAATGCTTTCGTATCTCGTCTCTGGAGGCGGGGACAGGGATATGGTTGCAACGAAAAGAATGATTGCGTCGAATGAGCGTCTGTTTCATGAGAACATGGCGCTCCTGACAGAGATGATCATATCATTGTTGAAAATCCAGATCAAGGCAGGGGTTGATGTGGTGCAGATTTTTGACAGCTGGGCTGGGTTCTTTTCCCCGTACCAATATGATAACCTGATGAAAAAATACCTATTAGAGATTGTTTCCGAGTTGTCACCCCTGAGGAGGAAGGTAATATATTTCTCCATTGCAACTTCCGGCATGGCACCGCAAATAGTTGAGTCGGGAGTGGACTACATAAGTGCAGACTGGAGATCAAGACTCAGCTTAGTTGACTCCATTGCATCCGGAAAGGTGGGCCTGCAGGGTAATCTTGACCCAACCCTTGCGGCTGAATCACCAGCCGCTGCATTGAAGGAGACTGGACGGATACTGGATGATATATCGTACAAGCAGGACTACATATTTAACCTGGGTCACGGAGTGCTTCCCAACACCGACTATAGAACGCTGCAGGATATAGTGAGAATGGTGCACGATTTCAGGAGACCCTCATGAAGACAGCTGTCCTGCTGATGGGATACGGGAGCCCAACATCAATGAATGATGTGGGCGAGTATCTCAAGGGGATTTATGAAGGCAGGCCCGTCCCGGAGTATGCGGTAAAGGAAAATACAGAGAAATACGGGATGGTAAATGGTACTTCACCATCAAATGGAATAATAGAATCTGTTACCGATAAACTGAGGAAGAGGTTCAGGCAAGATGAAGTGGGAGTATTCCTCGGAAATAAACACTGGAAACCATGGATTTCAGATGTAGTTGGAACAATTGCCTCAGAAGGTTATGAAAGGATACTGGCAATTCCCCTGTTTCCATTCTCTTCACATAATGTTGTTGAGTCCTATGCAAGACCACTGAATGAAATAGTTGGGAAGGTGGCGTCGGACATCCGCCTGTCAATTGTTAACGGACTGGATGCCTCTGGAATGTTCCGCAGAATGTGGGTGGATTTGATAAGGGAAACAGATGGTTCTGACAGCGGGGACAACCAGATTGTTTTCACTGCCCACAGCCTGCCTAACTCTGTGAACGATGAATCCGGATATGACACAGCCTTCAGAAATGCCGCGGAAAGAATTTCCGAAGAGGCAGGGATAGGCGATTACCTGTGTGGGTATCAGAGCAGGGGAAAATATGGGAAGAGCTGGCTCGAACCGTCCGTGTATGATGTCTTTACCTCGATTTCCTCATCCGGAAAAAAAGGCATTATCACGGTACCAATAGGATTCCTGTACACACACCTCGAAGTCCTGTATGATCTCGATTATGAATTCGGTGGATTTGTAAAAAGATCCGGAATGAGCTATTCCAGGGTGCCGCTTCCGGACGACCGCCCGCAGCATATCGATCTGCTTTCGGATGCCATAAACAAAGGGATACACGGCGATTTCACCTGAAATCTGTTTATATCCACAGATAATATTACTGTACATCATGAATCCCATAAACATTTTCGCATACAATGTTCCCGAAGTTATCAGGGAAATTGCAAAAAAAGGCACTGAAAGCGACATTACAATTTATCACCGGAAGGATGGCGATAATGTCTTCACAATATTGTCCCCATCGCGCTTTCCTGAAAAGATGTCGTCGCTCACCGATACAATATTTCCTGCCGATATTGTACTGCTGGGAATTGATGAAATAAACAAGGATCTTGGGGAAGTACTGATAGCCCTCGACCTGATGAGGAAAGAAAGAGGGTTTATCATCTTAAAGGACGAGAATAAAGCAGCTATTGTCAAGAAAATAATATCAAATACCGTAGTGTCGAAGTACACGTTCTTCAATGGATCGCCTGTGGAGCTGGCCAGTTCCATTGGCAGTTTGAAAATAGAAAGAAAAGAGATTGGAACCAGCGTTATTATAGATCATTTCTTCAAAGTGAAAAGTGTAGGGACAGTAGCTCTGGGATTCGTTCTGAGCGGGACAGTGGAAAAGCACCAGAACCTGTATGCCTCTTCCATTGAGAATCCTGTGCAGATTAGATCCATACAGATGCAGGATGTTGATGTTGAATCCGCCCCCGCTGGCTCAAGAGTTGGCCTTGCATTGAAGAATATAGAGATTGATGACATGGAAAGGGGCATGTTCCTGACAGAAGCCAAGCTGAGGAAGGTTGAGAAAATAGAGTCAAAAATTGAGTTTCACCCCACTCTTGCTGGAAAAAACGTTAGCGGCAATGAAGTGTTCATATGCGATCAGATGAAATATTCCAGGGGGTTCAGAAGCGGGGATGAAATAACCCTTGACAGGCCCCTATCCGTTTACAAGGACACACTGGCTGTTTGCTCGAATACCTCAGTGCCCCGGGTTCTCGGAACAGTGAGGATCAAATGATTCGGCTATTTCATCTTTGCCTTCATGTATTCCCGTGAACCGATGTCATGCCTGACATAAAAGTTCCCCTTTATTCTCCAGAGGTTTTCCTCGACCAGGTCAGAAGCTGATTCTATGGTTTCTGATCTGGATATTACTGCAAGCGCCCTCGATGATGTCATCTGGACTTTCTCGGGTGTCCCTGAAACTGAAGCGTAGTAAATCTGCAAATCCTCAGGCATATTTGCAAGTTCTATCTCCAGTTGCCCGGGTTGCGGGACGCTTCCGTACCCATTTGGTACTATGTATTTCAGCGTAGTTGCCTTTCGTAGGAATCTTGTATAGCTGCCCAGGGAAGAATCCGCTATCCTGAATAAAATATCGGGAAGATTCTCATCGAGCAGGTAGAGCATGTTTATCCCTTCCGGGTCTGCAAATCTGGCGTTGATCTCCACAATTTTAGGAGTACCGTTCACCTGCATGAACTGGCCGTACATTACGCCACGAAAAGGATTACCCTCCAGATTCATGTGATAAACAACGCTTCTGATGATGCTCAGTGCACTGTCGCGGCACGCAGGCGTAATGAAGGGAAGCACGTGATCAGCCCCTGTTATGGATCCCATTCCGCCTGTATTAGGCCCCTTGTCTCCTTCAAGAGCTCTCTTGTAATCCTGTGCAAGGGGCATGGGAGAAACACTTTTTCCATCAGAAAATACCTGTAGAGAGAATTCTTCTCCACTGATCCTTTCTTCCAGCAAAACCTTCCCATCTCTGGTGGCGACTTCTGCTGCATAAGCTGCAGCTTCCTCCCTTGAATTTATCTGGATCCCCATGACCCTGACGCCCTTTCCGCCGGTAAGCCCTATCGGTTTTATGGCAAATTCCAGGTCACTGGACCTGATGAATTCAGCCGCGTCCCGGCCGTTTGAGAAAACCCTGGAAAAAATATTTCCGCTTATGCCATTGCGTTCAACGAAGCTGCGCATGTACTCCTTAGAGGTCTCTATTCTTGCTGCAGCCATGGATGGAGATGGTACAAGAATACCGGATTTTGAAACGATGTCAACCAGGGGGGTTTCCAGAACAGGATCCGGGCCCACAAACATAAGGTCTATTTGCATTTCCCTGGCATATTGCACAATCTTGTCATATGAAAGTTCATCCAGCACCCTGTAATCCTTGGATATTCTTGCCAGCGAAGGGTTCAGGTTCCTGGCAACGCAGTACAACGAAGCCCCTCCATCAACAATTTTTCTTCCTACAGCATCCTCTCTGCCTCCGCCGCCAACGAGCAGTATCCTATTCATCCCTTTCACTACCTGCCATGTCATCGGAAACGGATTTCAAAACCTCTCCAAACTTATTCCTGTCAATCCCGAAATATTCAAAAAACCGCTTTCCAGTTGTGAGTATTTCCGTGTTCCTGTACTTTGTTCCGTGAACAAGCTTTTTTGACTTAAGTGTCTCCAGTGAGGAGATGTACTTCTCCCCGAATTTTTCCCTCAGTTCTCCCTTCTTGCAGGATGGATGGGAAGCAATGAACCCCATTATGGATAGCTCCAGTCTTGTCAGCTCAGGTTCAGAAACTGCATTCACGATATCAAGATACTCATCCCTGAGTTGCATCCTGTACCTGTTCCCAATCCTGACGATTGTCATTGAAGCATCCCCCTTGCCGTAATCACGGACAAGTTTCCTCATCTCACTTGAGACCTCCTTTGCGGGCAATGAAATGACTCTGGATATGTCCCTTATGCTCAAGGGCTTATCACTTGCATAGAGGACAGCTTCTACCATTAGCTTCGGGTTCATTGTCATGAAAATAGAGTTGTGTATTAAAAACTTGATCCGGCGGGTTTCGCACTGAACAGAAGTTTTTTACCTGTGATTAACACAAACACGAAAACTCATTAAGGTACGTTGGCCGGATCCTTCTCCAACCCCGTTACAGTTTAATACCCTTTCCTTATTATCCCATATGACCGAACAAGTGTTAGGTGCAGACTCAGCTTTCACACCTGAAAGGCTTGACGTACAGACAGTCCCGGACAATGCCAGCGGCCCGAAAGCCTCTTCCCTTTTCTATATCTGGTTCGCTTCAAACCTGACCATTGGCGATTTTGCCCTTGGATTTCTTCCCATATATTTCGGATTTGACCTTGACACAACCATTATCGCACTTGTCCTTGGAAATATCCTTGGTGCTTCACTTCTGGGACTTATGAGCGCGGTCGGACCAAGGTCGAGGGTGCCACAGATGGTAATGGGGCGGAGGTCGTTTGGCGATCGCGGAGGGGCAATTATGTCTGTCCTGCAATGGCTGAACACGACAGGATGGCTGACAATAAACACAGTGCTTGCTGCATTTGCAATTAGCCTGCTGATAAGCGGGATATTCCTCATATACTCCATAATTTTTGTTGCAGTTATCGTTGGGATATCGGCATATTTTGGCCACAAATTCATACATAAATTTGAAAGGATAATGTCATACGTTCTGGGAGTAATTTTTGTTGTGGTAACATATTTTGCTTTAGACCATTTGCACTGGTCAATCACTTACTCTGCAAACACGCCGATGACTTTGTTTACTCAGTTCGGAATCGTACTCGCGCTCTCCTTCTCGTACATAATGAGCTGGGGACCATACGCTTCGGACTATTCAAGATACATCTCCACTCGATCAAGCCCCGGTAAAGTGTTCACCTATTCGTTTGCAGGAGGATTTGCTGCATCGCTGTGGCTTGAAATTACAGGCATGCTTGTCGCGATTGCGTCGGGAATGGCCTCTACCGCGAATCCTGCTAGCGCGCTTGCACCGATTATGGGAAGGTTCTTTGACGTTGGCCTTGTTGGAATTGTTCTGGGAGGGATTGCCGCAAACTCCATAAACCTTTACTCAAATTCCCTTTCGATAAAAGCTGCCGGGCTTAACCTCAGGCGAATAACAGTAGTAATCATAATGTCTGCCGTGGCAGTTGTATTCTCAATCCTCTCCGTGATAAACGGATTCAATTATTCCTATGAAACATTCCTCTATCTTCTCGATTACTGGATCACGCCATGGATTGGAATTATCCTGGCAGACTTCTTCATAGTCAATCGCGGCCGAAGATATGGCCAAGCTAAGAATTTGAGGTACAACTTTTCTGGCATTATTGCATATTGTGCGGCAATCGTTATCTCGATACCTTTCATGGCGCCATCCGGCTTCCCGTACGGTCCAGTTGCGCAGGTGCTTGGTGGAGTGGACCTCAGCTATTATGTATCATTCGTGCTTGCAATGGTTTTCTATGTGCTGCTTAACAGATTTCTGCCCGGAATCCGGGCCGGAAATGGGCCATCTGGTATCTCACGATGAATAGAAACCATATTATCTCGTCCACAGCTATACTTCAGAATGCTTTCTGACGCAGAGATAAGAACCCTTGTAACCAGGGGAAAACTCATTGTTAGCAACTACAGGGAGGAACAGCTTACACCGAATGGATATGATCTTACTGCTGGCAGGATCAGTTTGCCAGGTGGTAATGGAACAGACGGCAACATCCCGTCCAGAAGCTTCTTTCTGGTTTCAACGCTGGAGCGACTGGAAATGCCATCCGGAATTGCAGGCCAGATATGGCTCAAGTCTTCCTTCTGCAGGAAGGGAATCATTGGGAGTTTCGGACTTGTGGATTCCGGTTTCAGGGGAGAACTCACCCTTGCCCTGTACAACGCCACCGATGCCCCCGTTATGATTGCCACGGGAAAGGGAATAGCCCAGATCACATTCATTAGGATGTCATCAGAACCTGCCCAAACCTACGAGCAGCGATCGGGAAATTACCAGGATCAGACTGGCATCACCACTGAACCTGTCAAAAGATAATGTCTTGGCTAAAACTATTCTGGCGAGGCTCTGTTCACCGGTACGTCATATTCAAGCAGATCGCTGCTTGCACATGACTGGGGGAATATGCTTCTAGCCTCTTCAAGGAGAGTGTTTACGTTATCCACCCTCGGGCTGTAATGAAACAGGTACAGCCGCTTAACTCCTGAATCCCGGGCTATTTCAGCAGCCTGCCTGGAAGAGGTGTGGCCGAACTCGTTTACCTTTGGCTCCAGTGACGAATCCGTGGTTGTATCATGAATAAGAACGTCTGCCCCTTTAGCAAATGCTACGGTTGACTTCATTGGTCTCGTATCCCCCGTGTAAACTATCTTGCGCCCTTTCCTTGTTCCTGCACTGACATCCTCTATCCTGAAAACTTTTCCTCCTACTTCAACAACACCTTTTTTCCGTAGCTCTTCCAGCCTTCTGACAGGAAATCCCAATTCATCCGCCTTCTCCCTGTCGATGCGAATCATGTCCTTCTCCTCCAGGCTGAAAGATATTGCGGGCACAGGATGATCATTTGGCTGTGTCCTGACTATGAAGTCCCCAAAGTCGTAGCTTCCGCTGTCCTCGAGCTCTGTTATCTTTACGTCAAAATTTAGCCTGAAGTAACCCACATTCAGTGCATTAAGCACCATGCGTACAGCTCCTCGCGGGCCATAAATATTCAGTGGGGCAACGCGCCCGTTAAAGGACATGCTCTGAACCATGCCTATCAGGCCAATGAAATGGTCCCCGTGAAAATGGGATATGAAGATATTCTCTATCTTCATGAAAGAGGTGCTGCTGGCCATTATCTGCTTTTGGGTCCCCTCTCCGCAGTCGAAGAGGTTTAACATGTCGTCAACCTGTATCCCCACTGCGGGGAGTCCACGGATCGGTGTGGGCCACGACCCACCTGTGCCAAAGAATGTCAGCTTGATGTTGGAAGCCATCTGACCTTAATCCAGCGTCAATCATAAACTTTTATTCCCGATTCTTTCCTCTCTTTCTCCCTGGCGGGGGTGAACGCGACAAGCTTCCCAGCGCTTCAATGATAGCAGGGAGCTCTTCCACCGCCCTGACAGGCAGGTGTCTCCGGATATATATCCAGAGCCCGACATCAACCTCCTGAACCACGGCAGAAAGGATTGATGATAGGCCCCTCCTCAAAATACTTCCAGTTCTGTCAAAGTCCATGAGCAGTATGACACGCCTCTCTGTTCTGGAGACCCATTCTGAGAATGCAACCACGCTAAGCCCCGAGTTGTAAACGATAACTCTGCCACGAAACCCGATCTTTCTGAGGGCTTCCATATCCTTCGTGCCCTCGACAATAACCGGGACTTCCAGATTCTTTTCAATGTACGCTTCAATGATCTTAAGCGTTCTTTCGGGTTCACGCCTGATAAATTGTACAGCCGGCATTTCAATCCCAGTACCGCTTGTTCTTTGCAAACTCCACCTCAGCGTTGAGTATAGCCCTGATAATGTCATCCTCGCTGTGATACGACACCTCGAGGATCCTTGAGGCCGTTTCCGCCCCGATCCCCCTTGCAGCCATTGTTATTATGGCTATCATACCCTTCTCCCTGACAAGATGAGCATTCTTTGAAATTCTTCTTCTTATCCTGGAATTGTCGCCACCCTTATGGTTTATGGAGTCCAGTTCCTCTCGGTCATATCGTGATAACGAAGCCACAAGGTAACTGCCGCAATCCGGACACTTTATTGATTTTATCTCGCGAATCTTCATTGTCCGGATATTACCACAGGAGACGCAATATAGGACCGTTTCTTCATTCATCAGCCTGGTCTTGACGGATTCAAGTATGGACTTGGTCGGCCGAAGTGGCAACACCTTCTCAGAATAGTGCCTGAGGAAGATTCCAGAAGACCCTGAAATATTGTTCATAAGAACAAACTCAATTTCATTTGTGTTGGAAAGGAATTCCCTCAGCGAGTCCAGGTCCATGTAGTTGGTAATCAGCTTCCTCACGGAATCTGTGTAAACCGGCGTTTCAAGGTAAGAGTCCACTATCTTCTCGAAGCGAATGCGGCTCATGTCGGCATCCTTACTTATCACGCCGAATTTTTTCGCTTCGTACAGGAATACCAGGTTGAAAAACCTTGACCTCCTGGCGACGCCTTTGATATACTCTTCCAGCCTGCCAGGGTCTATTCCCTTGATAATCCTCTCGACATCTGATGCCGTTATCTGGCGGGAACACCGCAGGTATATGTGATATGGGGAATAATCCATCTCAACACTCTGTCCAGTCACCGAGGCCAGAAAGCTGGTCATTATCTCCGCTAGTGCAAAATTTGCCCTTGTTCCAAGTATGATCTGGACAATTATCTCTCCGTTTTTTGTCTCTATTATTACCCTCTCCTTGAGGGCAAGCTGTCCAGAATACCATTCCTTCATGAGGGATGCCGAGAAAGCGTCAGTATATTCAGGAATCCTTCTGTTCTTCCGCATTTCTGAGACTTTGTCCATCACGTCCGGCAGAACCGGTATATCCTCACCAGACCATTTCGGGGCTATGGCCACGGTGGGGAAGGCTTCCACGAAGATACGGTCCTCGTCTATCCTGACAGTACGCCAGGTTGATCCCTTGATAACAAAGTAACTGCCTGGCTCGATCTCGTTTACGACGTATCTTTCATCAAGAGTACCGATAAATTTTCTAGATCCTATGTCTATCACGCGATAGTTCTTCTCGCTGGGAATCATGGAAATGTTTTCCAGGTAATAACTCAGCGTTCCGGCCCTCCTGCGGATGCTTGGCAGATCGTTCCATATCTTCCTGGTTTTAGCGAGAAAATCAAGCAGAGACTGATAGTCTTCACGCGCAAAGGTGCGAAATGGATAAGCCGCAGTGATCTGTGTGAACAGCAGCTCAGAATCTATTTCCTTTGAAAAATGTATTTCTGAGATTATCTGGTTGGCAACGGTAGCAAGGGAATTTTTCATTATGAGAATATCCTCCAGAACGCCAGAATTTGCCTGATCAATTATTGCAAGAGCTTCCTCAAGCTCTATGACGTCGGTACACACAACTATTCCGGTAGAAATTCTTTCCAGACTGTGCCCTGACCTTCCCACTCTCTGCAGTAACTTGTTAATCTGCCTTGGCGAGTTGAACTGTATGACCAGTTTTGCAAGTCCAATGTCTATGCCCAGTTCAAGGGAAGAGGTCGAGATTATTGCCTTGATTTTTCCGCTCTTGAAATCCTTTTCTGCCGACTCGCGGGTGTCCCTTGACAGTGATCCATGGTGTACCATTATTGGCGGGTCCTTGACCATCAGCCTGATCCTGAATGAAATGTCCTCAGCTATGCTTCTTGTATTGACAAAAACTATGGTTCCGGGATTGCTGTCTATCAGCTTCCAGATGTATAATATGGCACCAGCATACTGTTCGTCACATCCCATGATTTCCGATGCGGATTTGTCGGAGCTCTGGGGAATAACAGCAGTAGCGTCCATTCTCTTCTCGACGGCTGCTTTTATTATCTCTACATTGCCAGTTCCATTAAGCATGCGGGAAAGTTCTTCAGCATTTCCCACGGTTGCCGAGAGTCCCACCGCCTGGAATCCACCGGTCAGACGCCTCAGCCTTTCCATTGCCAGTGAAAATTGCGATCCCCTTTCGTTCTGAGAAAGCTCATGCAGTTCATCTGCCACCACATAGCGCACATTTCTTATGAGTTCTCTCAGATTCTTCCCGTTAAGCATAATCTGAAGCGATTCGGGGGTTGTTATCAGTATCCCTGCCGGATTTTTCAGTATTTCCCTCTTTTCGGCTGGTCCTACGTCGCTATGCCTGACCTGGACAGAAATCCCGATCTTTCTTCCATAATCAATCAGCCGCTGCAGCATGTCTCTATTCAGAGCCCTCAGTGGCGTAATGTAAAGCACGGCAACCGGAGGTGGATTGTCCCTCAGGAGAAGGTGCATCAGCGGAAGGATCGCAGCTTCCGTTTTTCCGCTGCCTGTTGGAGAGAGCAGGAGAACATCCTTTCCCTCGATTATAGACCGCATGGCAAGAGCCTGCGGCGCGGTAGGCGTCTCGATCCCCCTCTCTGCCAGCATAGAGACTATCCGCCTATCCAGCAAATCGAAATTTTCCAACGCTCTCATCCCTTAATAATCGTCAATTCAGATCCATTCAGCAAAAGCAATAGTTTAAGATTTCACCCAAAAAAATATGGTAATTTAATCGTCATCATCGTAGTCATCATCGTCTTCATCATCATCAAAGTCCCTGCGCTTGGTCAGCAATGACATACAGACACCTCCTCGCTGACTACAAATATTACCCATATTTATATTTTAAGGTTTTTCCAGTGAGTCTCTCAATGCCCCCTACTCCACTCGATGATATTCATGAGAATTTAGATCATTGTGCTTTACTTCACTTTCTTACGTGGATAAACAAGAATAATATATGTGGTTCAAATGAGGGAACATGGATTCCAAATTCAGGGTCGTGGAAAAAGATAAAGACTCCATGACACTAGAAATGCTGAACTATGATAATGCACTCCTCAGACCAATAGTAGAGGAGATACTCCACGATGAACAGGTTAACGAGTCACATTACTATATCAAGCATCCTGTCATAGATAACCCGCAGATATACGTCAAGGTCAAGACAGGAAAGCCCCAGGCAGCCGTTAAGAGATCCATAAAGAAACTCAGTAAAATTTATGAGAACCTTGCAGTAGATCTCGCAAAAGAAACAAAAAAGAACTGAGCTTTCATTGAGTCATAATACTAATGCCAAGATATATACTTGAATGCAGTTCTCTCAATCTTGATCTTCTCGGCAATGAAATACGTGCGTTAAGCTATAATTTCGGCGATTTTACAATAGATAGCCAGATCAAGCAGATCTTCATTATAAGCGGAAATTGGAAAACCGTGACTCAGTCATCCTTTGTAAACACCGTTAGCGAAATCGTTCAGGTTACGGATAAACCTGAGGATTTTGACAGCAGAATTATACCAGATGGCAAGTATTATGTTCGACTGAAGCAGTATTCCGTTTCACCAGCAGCCTATACTGAGTCTGCAATCGGGTCAATTCTTCAGGCGGAGGGGAGGGTATCATTCACTGAACCTGACTTTGTCATAAGAGTGATCAGAGCGGATCGTTGGTATCTCTGCATAATCCGTTATGAGCGGGACAGGAAAGAGCTTGAACAAAGAAGGGCTCCTATGCGTCCATTCTTTTCTCCGGTATCTCTCCATCCAAAATTTGGCAGATATCTCGTCAACGTATCCATGACAAAACCCGGTGATCTCGTTCTTGACCCTTTTTGCGGAACCGGAGGAATTCTGATTGAAGCCGCAATGATGGGGAGGAGGATCGTCGGAAGTGACATCTCCCTCTCAATGGTAATGGGAGCGAGACTGAACCTCAAGTATTTCGGGTATTCCGACGCAAAGATCATACGTAGCAGCGTATCCGAACTTGATATGGATGAGAAGGCGGCTGCCATAATTACAGATATGCCATATGGAAGGAATTCCTCACTTCACGGAGATAATATCGATCAACTTTATCAGGAATCCTTCGCCACATTTCATAACCTGCTCGCGGATAAAGGTCATTGCGCCTTAATTGTCGGTGACTCCAGCCTTCTGGAACTTGCCAGTGAATTTTTCAGCCCTGTATCCATGGTACCTGTTCCGCAACACAAATCACTAACCAGGTACTTCACTGTGCTGAGAAAGAGATAATGGGGCTTATTACCCCTGGACGATGGAATCAACATAGCTGCACTTCAGCAGCACTTTCGACTTCTTGAGTGAAGCGGGAATGCTAAGGACTTTTACGTTTATTATTGCATCCACGTACCTATCGAAAGTTTCATCATCAACGTCGACGAGAACCAGATTATCTATGTTCTTGAATACAGTCCTGTGACCAATCTCTTCGAGATCCTTCTTGGTGAGATCAAGATTTTTGATGTTCTCCACATACCTCGACACACTGCCTGCAAGGCCTTCCATGAAATTTCTTGAAATATGCCCTGCCCCATCGAATGCACCGATGAGTGATTTATATGCCTCATTCGTCACTTCACCAAGTGTTCTTCCAGTCAGCTTGGCTATCTGGGAAATTTTGTCGTAAACATCCCGCTTGATGCCCTTGACTGAAATGTTCTGGGTATGTTCTTCCTCCTGCGTTTTCTCTTCTTTTTCCTCTTTGTTGGCCTTTTTTTGATCCGTCATTGTTATCGATCCAGTATTGATTTCTAGTTTATAAGATTTCTGGAAATCTTGCTTTCTTGATTTCAATTCGAGCATTGCTTTTATACAATGTACTATTAAGGTAATTTATGAAGATGGCAACGAGAGAATACAATGAAAAGAACGTTGACCTTGACAAACTTGGCCAGCTCATAGTCGAATTTTTTGATGAGGAACATTTCAAGACACAGTCCGGTAAGCACCCTCATGGCATATTGATTCAAGCGAAGAAAGGAGGAGTGTTTAGGACGCTGCTTGCGATGGACCGGGCATTCACAATTGTCATAGAAGGGGATCGGAGCAATTTCAAGATTAAAATGGGAGTTGGATCGTGGCTGAAGGATATGGGTGTCGCAGCCATTGAAACGTTCTTTGTCTCAGAGCTTGTGGCGTTCGTAGAGGTGCCTGAGGCTCTTTGGTCATACGAAATAGAACACCAGCTATGGCATTACATAGAAAACCAGATTGAGCTTGGGATCCAGTGATCACGGGACATTTGAACTCTTCATCCAGGCACTCACCATTTCTGCCCCGTAATGCGTTCGAAGAGATCCCTATAGAGTTTGCTCGTGCGCTCAACGAGTTCATCAGGCAGTGGTGATATTTCAGGCTCCTTCTTACCTTTAGTTCTTGCGTCATACAGCCTGTCGTGGTACCCATTGGAACGGTAATACTGGCGAACTGATTCCTTGCTGAGCTCCACAATGTTTCCCAGATCATACTGTTTTTTATCCCAGAACCTGTCCTCGTCTGCAGTCCCGAATGTGTCCACAACCACAGGTTCTCGGTTGTCCCCAAGGGCGAATTCCTTCTTTCCGTCTGCATGAATAAGCCCGTTCGGGACGACCTGCTTTTCTATCCTGCGGTCTATCCTAAGGATTGCGTCATAAATTCCGTCAAGTTCCGGTCTGCGAAGTCCGCCAATCTCCAGAGCCTCGTCGATATTCAACGGCCGGTCAAACTTCTCAAACTTTGTAGTGACTTCCAGGAATGGATCGTCGAGTTTTTCGCCATACTTTGGTTCATTGGCCAATCCCATGTCGCTCCTGGATACCTTTCCCTCCTTGAACCTATCATAAAGCGATCCGGCGACATAGTACCTGGCGACGAATTCCAGAGGAATAAGGTAATTTATTGAGAATATACTTCCATTTCCTTCAGGGATTGAAAATTTCCTGACCCTCATCTCATTTGGTGACACCATTTCAATTAAATGTGTCTCCACGCGTGCGGCATCTGACGTTTTCCTGAACCAGAATTCGGAGGTCCTGCAAAGAGACTCACCCTTGAAAGGAATCGTTGTGGGGATTATCTTGTCAAAAACAGATATTTTATCCGTAAACTTGAAGAGAAGTGTCTCGCCCTCGTCGTAGACTTCCTTGACCTTTCCAACCCTGACCAGCTTCATGCCCACCTTACCGTAAGTGGTTTTATTAATTCTTCCCTGCCCAGTATCCCTTAATAGTCCAGGCGCATTTACCCCTGTTGAATGAACATACAGCCACAGAGAATTTGCTGAGCAGGTGCCTTACCGACAAACGGTATCGCGATGCCATTGATCGCAGGATAGACGGGATTGTGGATCTTATTGATCGTGGCTATGATAGTAAGAGTATTATGAAGAATGCCGGAAAGCATGGGGGAAGTGAGATAACATTCCTTATCGAGATAGCAAGATCAAGGGTACGGACCAGGGGAAAATTTTCAAGAAGCAACCGCCTGTGGCTTGACGACTATACTGCACGGTATTCGACGCCTGAGGCAGTTGCGAGATACAGGGCACAAAGGATTTCCGGGGAAACGATTTTGGATATCGGTTCAGGCGGTGGAATGCAGGCCATATTCTTTTCAGAATCTAACACAGTCAGGGGACTGGAAAAGGACAGGATAAGATACCTGGAATCCCAGATCAATGCGCAGGTGTACGGGGCAAAAAACCTGGAGTTCATAAACTCGGAATGGCCAGTCCCGGAAATCAATGATCCAGACCTGAAGGATGCATTGATCTTTTCTGATCCCCTCCGTGAGTCGGGATCCAGGGAGAGGGAGTTGAAGAATCTCGTTCCTTCCCCTGCAGACATCATAAAGAATTATTCAGGAATAACAGAAAAATTTGCCTTTGATACCCCTCCCCAGATAAGAAGAGCCAAACTAGGCATTGATGCTGAGACAGAATACATTTCCGTGAATGGATCGCTTAACAGGCTAACCCTTTACTGTGGACCATTGAAAAACGCAGAGAGCTCTGCTGTCATCCTTCCTGCTGGAATAAGGATTTCAGGGAAATATGAACTGCCCAATTTCCAACGTGCGGAAAAGGTGCTTGATTTTATAGAACTGCCAGATCCCTCACTGATTTACGCGGGGCTTGTAAACCAGGTAAAGAAACTTGGTGATTTCAAGATTCTTGGAGAGGACAAGAGGCGGATAGTTCTTACTTCCGCTGTACCCCCGGAAGAACCCTTTCCCGGAAAAATATACAGAAATCTTGCAATTTGCCAGGGCGATGAAATCCAGGAAAAGCTGATTGAGATCGGAGCGGGAAAAATCTATCCGAGATTTGAGATACAGCCTGAAGAATATTATGCAATGAAAAACAGATTCGAAGCGGCCGCTTCCGGAGTCAGGGAAATTTTCATATTCAGGGTGGGTACCGGATATGTTCTGAGTGAACAGGAAGTCAACCACCAGTGAAGCATTATTGATAGAGTGCGTATTCAATTAGATTTTTGTGAAAATTCTTTTTATAAATATTTTAATAGCACGAATCAATTTATTTGCCGAAAGATATGCTAGAACTTTATTCCAAGGCTAAATTACCGACAATCTTCGGTCAATTTGAGATCTATGTCTTCTCTGATGATGAGAATCTTGAAAACGCGGTACTCGTAAGAGGTGACGTGAATTCAAAAGAAAATGTACCGGTCAGGATCCACTCTGAATGCCTTACTGGCGATGTCATGGGATCCAAAAGGTGTGATTGCAGGGACCAGCTCCTGAAGTCGCTGGAGTTCTTGGGTAAGCAGGACTTTGGTATGCTCATATATCTCCGGCAGGAGGGACGGGGGATCGGGCTTCTCGACAAAATCAGAGCATACAGCCTACAGGACCAGGGCTACGACACCGTAGAGGCAAATCTTATGCTTGGACTTCCAGCTGACAAAAGAGATTACACGTTCGCCGTTGAAGTGATCAGGTACTTCGGGATAAAATCAATACGTCTGATGACAAACAACCCGCTTAAGATGGATTTCCTCAAGAAATACAACATCAAGATCACTGATAGAATCCCCATCATAAGTGAGCCAACTCCATACGATGAATTTTACCTCAATACCAAGAAGATGAGGCTTGGCCATCAGATCTAATTTTTTATCATGAAAAAGTGCCATCTTTTAATACCATTTAAGGATGGCAAAAAATGGACTATGCGAAATCGATCTATACAAATGCCCCGAGCGGGGGAGTCAAGATAGATAGGCTTCCGATTCAGAGGCTTCCAGAACACAATGTTAAGCTGAGGGTGCTTCTCAATGGGATGTGTGGAACTGACAGAGGTATTGTGTCAGGAGGACTTCCATTTGCTTACAATCCAGAAAATTCTGACCGGCTGATAATCGGGCATGAATCGCTCTGTATCATTGATGAGATATATGCAGAGAGTGAAGAATTCAAAGTTGGAGACCTTGTTGTTCCGGTTGTGAGAAGGCCGGGAGATTGCGTTAACTGCAAGATAGGAAGACAGGACAACTGTTCGGACGGAAAGAAGCATGAGGCAGGCATTACAGGAATGGATGGTTTCATGCGGGAGTATTTCTATGACTCCCTTGATTATATCGTGAAAGTACCTGACAAAGGAATGAGCGACGTTGCGGTTTTAACCGAACCACTGAAAAATGTTGTAAAGGGATTTGAAGTGTTTGATATCGTCTCAAAGAGGGCAATTTTTGCCAATGAATATTCCACCTTTGAAGGCAAGAGATGCCTGGTGATAGGGAGCGGTGCAGAGGCCTTTCTCTACTCCATGATGGCAAGAGAGCATGGATTTGACGTTATCATGACCAACCGCCATCCGATAGAAGATAAGAAGATGGAGATTTGTGAGAAATTCGGAATAAATTTTGTTGATTACTCCAAGGATGCCGATTTGATCACTGGCAACGATCTGTTAATCGACACCAGCGGGGACCCTGGAACAATATTCAGATTCCTGAAAACCCTGAATTACAATGGCATCCTTATCCTGTTTGGCACGAACGGCAGAGCTCCGCCTGCACAGCTCAACGGAAATGATATTGACTTTTTCATAGAACGGAACATTACAGTTGCGGGAACCGTGGATGCTGCAAAAATACACTACATAAAAGCCCTTGAATACCTCAGGAAATGGAAATATGCCTATGGTAACACTCTTTCTCAGCTTATCACCGGGACCTACAAGCCTGAGGATCTGGAGATATTCACCAAAAAGCCTGCGGGCGAAATCAAGACTGTAATTAAGTGGTGATATCATGACGGAAATCTTGAATGGAGCGCCCATAGCAGATAGGATTATGTCATCATTAAAAACACGGGTGGAAGAACTTAGGCGCCATGATATCGAGCCTCACCTTTTCCTTGTGCAGGTAGGCAGAAATGAGGCCGTGGAGACCTATGTCAGAGCAAAGATACGCAGGGGCGCTAAAATAGGTATCAGGGTCTCTCACCAGATGCTTGATGAAAACATCACATATGATGACCTTAAGAGGGAGATCGCCAAGGTTGCAGGACGTGGCGACGTCAATGGGATAATGGTAGAGAATCCTCTTCCAAAACATCTGGATTTCTTCAAGGCAGTCGAAAATATCCCATATTATAAGGATGTTGACGGCATGACGCCAACAAACCAGGGTATGATAAACCTCAGGAATGAATTTCTTACGCCTGCTACAGCAGCCTCGGTCACGGAAATATTAAAGGGGATGAAACTCCCAGCCGGCACAACTGCATCTATAATAAATCGATCTCCAGTTGTCGGAAAGCCCCTTGCCATGATGCTTCTTAATAGAGATTATACCGTTACTGTATGCCATTCCAAAACAAAAGACATTAAATCCTTATCCCGAAACAGCGAAGTTCTCGTGACAGCAGTTGGCGTTCCGAACTTCATCGACAGGAGTTTTGTCACCGAAAACAGCATCGTTGTCGATGTTGGCATAAATCCTGTAAAGGACACCATAAGGGGTGATGCAAATTATGAGGATCTCTTCGGATACGTCAGGGCCATAACCCCGGTTCCCGGTGGAGTTGGGCCGATAACTGCAACCCTCATAATGGAGAACACAGTGCGGGCGACAGAATTCCAGAGCCTCCTGAGTGAAAGATGAAAATCGGTATACCCGAACGTGCATCCGAGCCTGCTGACATATATAATCAAAAATATTTATTTAAGTTTCAGAGATTAGCTTCATTGTGAATTCTACACAGTTTGCCGAAGCGGTTGAAAAAATTAGAACATTCCTGCGAACCAATTTATCCGGCAAACTCGTTGTTGTGGGCATCAGTGGGGGTGTTGACAGTGCGCTTGTTTTGAAGCTTCTCTCACTTTCAATTGATCACGAGAGAATCCTTGCGCTGTTCCTGCCTGACGGAAAACCACCCAGTAATGATGCTGCCGACGTTGAAGCTATCTCAATAGCCACAGGTGTTCCAATAAATACCATAAATATTCATGGAATTGTGACGGCCTTCGCAAGCACACTGGATGTTACTGACAGCAGGGCATTGGGTAACATAAAGTCAAGAGCAAGGATGACTGTCCTGTACTATTATGCAAACCTTCACAACGGCATCGTGGTGGGAACAACCAACAAGAGCGAATACTATACCGGATATTACACAAAGTTTGGCGACGGAGGATGCGACCTGGAGCCAATTCTTCATCTTACAAAAACGGAGGTATGGAGAATGGCAAGGATACTTGACATCCCGGAAAGTGTCATTGCAAAGCCCCCGAGTGCTGGCCTTTGGGAGGGGCAGCGGGATGAAGATGAACTTGGCATGAAATATGAGGAAATAGATGCAGCAGTGGAGAAATTAGTGGAACAGAAAACCCAACCGTCTAATCAATGGGAGAAAAGAGTTTCAGATCTGATAAGAATGTCAGAGCACAAGAGGAGGCCTCCGGAGTCAATGCTATAAAGGGAAGAAAAAGTGAATGGTGTCACAGTTTGCGTATGAATATTATCAAGTTAGTTTCGTTTTCATCCTGGCAGCATTCGCCATCCCGATTTCCAGAAAATTGACCATTGCCTATATCCCAATCCTTATCCTTCTTGGAATTATGTTCGGACCGTTGCTTGGGATAATAAGCAACAGCTTCTCCATTTACCTGATGTCCGAGTTTGGAACCGTAGGTGTTGGGCTCCTTGGCATCGTTATAATACTGTATTCAGAAAGCCACCACATTGATTTCAGGGTTCTCAGGAGGCAACTTATTCCCATAGCCATACTTGATACGCTGGGAATCACCATCACTGCTGTGATTGCAGCCCTTCTTTTCTCGGCACTCACTGGAGCTCCGCTTATAATAGGGTTTGTCTTTGGAGCTATAATTTCCCCAACGGACCCGGCCAGCCTGATACCAATATTCAGGAGGATAAGCGTCAATGAGAACATATCCGGAACCCTCGTGGGAGAGAGCCTGTTCAATGATCCCCTTGGAATTATCCTCTTCACTATCGGACTTGCCTTTGTGGCTCCTGCTTCCAGCGATGTCCAACTTTTCAGCGCATTCTCAAGCCACATCGGCATCTATCTGGGATCGATCGCATTTTTGCTGATGCAGATAACTGTCCCTGCTCTTATAGGTGTGGCGATTGGTTTCAGTGTCATATACCTCAACAAGTACCTTAATTTTGAAAGCCTGATAGTGGGGCTCCTGCTAGGCATAATAATACTGGAATTCACCATAATGGAGGCTTCGGGAATTACTCCCTTCCCTGCGATTATAGCCACGGGAGCAATTGTGGGCAACTTCAATGACAAGAGCATATTCTGGAGCAGGGAGGCGGGATTCCAGGAAAATCTTTCCTTCCTCTTCCAGTCCATAATCTTCCTGCTTCTCGGTAGCATACTTACGCGGACAAATCTTGTAGATTACCTGCCAATGGGCGTTGCTCTTGCTCTTGGCGTTATATTTGTCTCCAGGCCGGCTGCGGTCTTTTCATCCCTGTCCCTGATAAACCGGAAATTTTCAAAAAATCCAATAAACAACCGCGTTAAGCTCTTCATGTCGCTGGTTGGCCCCAGGGGAGTGGTTTCCGTGGTATTGTCCACAATTCCATACGTCCTTGGGGTTCAGGAAAATATTCCCATACTGATAAAGTACGGACAGCCTATTTATGTCGGAGTCTCCTTTGTTGTGATAATTTCAATAATACTCCAGACTATTTACACACCCTTCATAGTAAAACGCCTCACGAGTGAAGGCCCGAGATTATAATCACCTGTCTGCCTGAAAAGCGTCAATAACAGCATCCCTGTCATGATAGAAGGAGAAAATCATGTTCGTGAACTCTTTGTATGATACCTTGTTCTGGCGGATCATGGATTCAAGTATATTCTTCCTTATCCTGACATCCCTTTCCATGACACTGACAGGTATTCCGTATCGTGATCCAATCTTTTCCAGGATATAGCTGAACCCAGAAGGCCTGAATGTATCATCAGCATTTATGGAGTAAACGTTATTCACAGTAGTATCCCCATGGTGGGAATCCACAGCCATTACCTCTGATATAGCTTTCACTCTCCGCCTTGTTTCCCCCTTGAATACGAAGTTTCCCATAACAATTGCAGCATCGAGGGACCCAATCAGGCTTCTGGGTATATTGATAGGTTTGGCTTCCAGCCTGTGAATCAGTGTCCCAATGTCGTCGGCATGGAATGTCGCGAGACCGTACCTGCCTGTGGACATGGCCTGGAAGATGGTGAATGCCTCCCTGCCTCTGACCTCGCCTATGACTATATAGTTAGGCCTGTGCCTGAGAGACGCGGTAAGAAGGTCGAACATGTCAATTTCTCCTATTCGCTTTCCGCTTGCCGGGTCGTTCTTTCCTGTTCCCTCTCTTGAGATAAGAGAAAGCCAATTTTCGTGAGGCAACCTCAGCTCGCGGGTATCTTCGATTGTTATTATTTTCAGGTTCTGAGGTATGAACAGCAGGATGGAATTTAACATCACGGTCTTTCCTGATGCGGTCCCACCCGTAACAATCATGTTGCTCCCGTATTCTATACATACCCAGAGGTAAGCAAATATCTCCGTTGAAGCTGTGCCAAGCCTTATGAGATCGAGAGGAGTAAAGGGCTCTTTCCTGAATTTCCTAATAGAGAAAGCCGGTCCAGATGCCGTGACATAGTTTCCTATGGACGCCTGTATCCTTGAACCGTCAGGCAAGGTGCTGTCTATTATGGGATCAGCAATTGAAATGTTCTTGCCGGAATCCTGGATTATCTTCCTTATGAAAAAATTCAGGTCCTCGTCGTCCTTGTAGACTACATTTGTAGGTATGTACCCAAATTCCTTTGTAAAGACATACACGTGCTTATTCGAACCCTCACACGAAATGTCCTCCACGTCGGGATCGAGAAGCAATCCAGTGATTTTGCCGTATTTTAAAGTGTCCCTCCGGACGTAATATCTTATAGTCTCAATGTCAAGTGGGGTAAATTGTAATTCTGGAGAATCGGACTTCTTGCGCTTTCCTTTATCCAGATCGGGAGCATTATCAAAGGGTTTCCTGTTCCCACCGTTCATGAAATCCCTTACATAACTCCTGTAAATGGTTTCAAGTTTTGGGGCAATCGGTGGCTCTATCAATTCATAAGTTATCTTATTGTCAAGAGGATCGCGCAAAATCCTTGAATAAATGGTTCCTGCCTCAATTTCCCGAAATGAGAGATCCTCGTCGCTTCTTTCAATTCTCACTAGAGTCATTGGGATTTCCAATCAAAGCACCCCGAAGATTCCAAGCGCTACAACAGTCACGAGCAGTGTTAACCCGGTGAAAAATGCACCGGTTCCGAAGCTCCCATCCTTGAGAATTCCAGACATGAGGCCTGTACTTCCACCCTGAACGATGATCCCGCCACTGAATATCCTCTCTATTGTCGATGAACTGACAGTCTGAGCATTGAATCCGAGAGGGGAGAAATTGGATTCGGCTACCTTTGGGAGGAATGCAAGATCAATGGCTAGGACTACGAAAAAGAAAACTGCAAAGGCTACATACATGACCAGGACAAAGTTCTTCATTTCTGAGATTCTCCCTTCCCTGATCACTTCTGTTTCCCCTGTAAACTCTGAGATCAGCCTCAGCACCTCCGAAACATTATTCCCTGACTCAGTTGCCTTTCTTAGCACTGTAAACGCCCGCTTGATTGCCTGGGAGTGAATTTCAGCTTCTGACGAAGAGACAGCCTCCTCAACCGGGGTCCCAGCCGAGATCTTGTCAGCTATGCTCTTTATTAGCGGTGTCAGGTGTCCGTATTCGTTGTTCCCTGCGCGGATGAGAGCCTGGGAGACCGGCAGGCCAAAATTGGAGTATTCTGCGATATCGCGTAAGAGATCAGGCAGCCTCCTCTCCATCTCAATAATTCTCTGCCCCTGTGAATACTCGTAGAATCCATAAGGCGTAAGGGCACCTATGAGTAATATCGCGATAGCTGCTATTGGATTTGTCAGGATATTGAAATAATGTATTTTCAGTATAATTCCGAGAATAAGGAGAAAAATGGCAAATCCAAGTGAACCGTACATCACGAGCGTCCTGTTGCTGTTCAAAATTCAACCTCCCTTAAGGTGCTTCTGATGAATATTGTAAAAACAGCCGTAATTGCCGGTATGATCAGGACCACAATGAACACCAGAAACAATATGAGGTTCACTGGCGGAGACGGGGCGAGGACGGCGATCACGCCAACGATTATCATAAGCATCAGCGGAAAGGCAACGCCGACAGTTATGAAACTTTCAGCCAGAACACCAATCGATTCGACATTCCGCTTGATTCCTATGGTCAGTTCAGAGTTGTACTGTCTTGCCTTCCCTATGAAATAATCCTTCAGATTCCCGCCAGAATTCACAGTTGTCCCAATGCCGGACAGGAATTCGGAGAATTTTCTCGACGGACTGAAACGGGATGCCTCCTTTATGGCTTCAAGAATGTCCATTCCAAATATATTTGTCATGACGCTGATTGAGTTTGCCTCCTTTGATATCTCGCCATAAAGCTCGAGTTTTCCCAGATCAGATAAAATCCTGTCTATAGGAATGTCTGCGGAAGCCATTGCCGAAATGTACCCGATAGCCATCGGCAGTTTTGCGTCAATATCCCTCTTCCTGGTGTGCGAGACTGTTGTGGGATAATAGATCAAGCCAGCGCCCCACAGCAGTATTGCAAGAAATGCCCCGGCAGATATTAATGCGGGATCAAACCTGGAAACAGCATAAACTAGTACAGACAGAACAAGCACAGCCATGATGAAGAAAATAGAATAGAAAGAAGCCAGTGACAGGTACTGAACCCTGGTCATTCCCATCTTTGATTTTTTTAATTCTGAATCTAAACCCAACAACAAGGTATGTTTCCGGAACAGGCTACCAAAGATTTTGAGAGATGTTGAGAGAACTGGATCAGCCCTTGTGCTGGAAAGTTCATTCCTTGAAGATTTCGCAGTCCCTCGCACAATTCTGTTTTTATAGGCACTCATCTTTTCCCTGATTCCTGTTCCCACCCTAGCGCCCTCCTTTCTTGCTGTGGAAATGGTTTCCAAAATCCTGGATCGCCTGATTCACGGCGGATATTCCTGAATCTCCTCTTTCCGCTAACCGGTTGATAAGATCTATCCTCTTTTTGAAGTCATTCTGGAGATCTTCATATGAATATTTCCTCAGAGCAGCGAGCTTCGTAATTACATTGCTCTGTCCGTTGTATTCGTGGACATTGCGAGACGGATCATACTCAAAGACCTTGTTGTATATCAGCCCATTGCCAGCTTCCTCCTTCCCTTCTATTTCGTCTATCTCTGTGACACGCCTTACCAGTCGGTTGTTTATACGAACAAACTTGATTATGATGACCACATTAAGGTAGATTGCAAGAACACGCGGAACGTTTATGGGTTCGCTTTCAAGGCGGCTGATCAGAGTATCCATGGAATCTGCGTGAAGTGTGGAGTACACTGTATGGCCGGTAGACATTGCCTGGAAGAGTGAATAGGTCTCGCTTCCTCTGACCTCTCCGACAACTATGTATGTAGGTCTCTGCCTCATTGCTATACGAACAAGATCAAACGTATCGATCTTTGATAGGTTTTCCTCGTCCGGACCGAGATCTATGTGTCCCTCCCTCACAACAGTGGCGATCCAGTTTTCATGGATAAAATTCAGCTCTCTCGTCTCTTCTATGCTGAACACTTTGGAATTCTCAGGCATAAACATCAGCAATGCATTAAGAAGGGAGGTCTTACCCACGGCCGGCGGGCCTACGGCAATTCCGGATGATCCGCTCTCAACCATGTACCAGAGATACACTGCCATTTCGCTGCTTATTGTCCCGTTTTTGACAAGGTCTATGACAGTGAATGGATTCTTCCTGAAGAGCCGGATAGTGAACGCAGATCCCCGCGGTGAGATCTCTGTTCCGTAAACCGCCTGGACCCTGTGACCATCAGGTGAAGTGCCATCAAGGATGGGATCGTTTATGGAGACCCCCTGATCGCAAATACTTGCAAGTTTTATGACAAATGAGTTAAGCTGATCCGTATCTGTAAAAATTAAATTTGTCCTTAAAGTGCCATATTTTCTATGATAGACAAAAATCGGGATGTTTATCCCATCGCAAGATATATCTTCTATATTCTCGTCAAGAATTATCGGGTTTATTACTCCGTATCCTTCATTATCTCTCCGGAAATAGTACAGGACTTTGTCACTGGTTTCCTTACTAAGGCCCGGTTCATAATTTCTAAGGTAGTATTCGAATATTTCAGATCTACTTTGTGCTCCGATGATAGTTTTGGGTTTGCTGAGCATGACATAGCGCATTTCGTCATACAGTTTGGATGTAAACTCCTGATATTCCTGGGAAATTTCCGGTTCCATTACGCGATACAACAGGTCCCCGTCCTGGTTCCTAGATATATCTATTGATACCAGGTGCGGAATCAGTTCGTAGTGATCCTCCACCACCATATCTTCCGCATTTTCTCTTCCATGGCTAGAACTCTCTGTATGCACGCTATGCCCTCACAGTTGCACCAAATAGTCTTTACTTTCATATAAATATTTAATGTATGTTTCATTCGAAATTGCAGAAAACCTTGCAATACAATATTCGAATTGTCAAATCCATGACAAAATTTTAAAACTACCTATTAATGGGTGTCTTGCTTTTCTGGGCTGGTAGATCAGAGGTAGATCGCTTCCTTGGCATGGAAGAGGCCCGGGGTTCAAATCCCCGCCAGTCCACTTTTATAAATGTCAAGTGTATTTACATAATATCAGGCTCTAGATGCCAGTTTCTTTATATACCATGTTTCCCTATTTTGAAATGTATTAATGTTAGGATTGTAATGCATACACCATGAAAGGATCTCAGAAATAAATCTCCATGGGATTATTCCCCAGTCGTCCCGGATTCATGGATCGGATTTATCCTTCCACCCATCCAGATAGCCTTAAATCGCTTCTAACTGGTGTGTCAGCGTGAACGGGTTCAGAGTGCGATTGCCTTCATGAGTTATCTGATCCCATAGATCCGACATTGTAGATCGGCCAATTTTGAACTTTCCTGTCGGTGGCGTATATTTCTCAGTCAAGAAACTCAATCTAATTTTCAGGAGAGCACAGCTATTGAGAGCTACAATATTAGATGAGATAGGAACGAGGCCATGTGAAGAAAGATCATTCTACATGGAATACCAGTTCGGGAACAAAATTTGTTTCGTTCAGGAGGGAACTGCCTTTGATGGAGAGTGGCGGAGAAGTGAAAAACTGTGAAAAGGATTGGGTTTCTTTATGATTTCTCAGACACGGCAATCCACATGTTTTCAGGTATGCTTATTGTTTCGCTCTTTTCATTCCAGAAAAGCATTTCCTGTTCAAGCTTAAAATGCACTTTAATAAAAAAACCTACGAGACCAAAACCTGGATAGAATTTTCTATCGCCGATGCTGCCTCTGGAGAGTACTATCGCACCTGCAGAATTCCCGATTATGGTACCTTTGAAAACTCTGAGTTTATCCTGTAAGGATCTGGAATTTAACGCCCGATACAGAATGCCAGGATCTCCTCCCGGCAGATAGATTACGTCTGTAGAGCCAAATTTCTCCAAAACTTGTGAATCATTATCTCCCTTATTCAGGAAATCTGTTGATTGAAACCCGCAATCAGAGAAGTAACCCCTGAATAAATGCAGGTATTCCAATTCCCTATCGTCAGATTCCTGGGTCCAAGGGATTATAAGAATTCTCTTTGTTGTGGATATGGCTGCGATGCTCCGAAAAAGAGCTTCGTTTGTACGTTTCCTAACATCCTCTCCTCCTTGCAAGATAATCATCTGTGATCCACAATAGAGTTAAGCAGTTGAGAAACTAAAAATTTGCCGACATTTATTATGGGCTCGACCCAACCATGGCTTCCAACCTGCAGATGTTAAATGCTAAAAATGCAGTGCACCATCGTAAGTGTAGGTGCGAAAATAATACCCGTATTATCAAATTTCGCAATAGATACTGTTGTCTAAGCCCTCAGTGCAACTAAACGCCTGTAAAGCTCTCTCAGATTCTTACCTATCTCCCTTATTATATCTACTATAGCCGGGATCATGCCAGCGTAAAGCGCTTCCATCCTGTCAACCAGTCTTATCATATATTCAACCCTGGATTTAAAAACGTCTACTGCGATATAGAAATCCTTGGTCTTCTTCGACTCATCGCCTTCTGGAACAGCTTCAGCATGGCTGATTTGGCCCTTTATCGGCCCCGAGGGGATCTCAAAATCGACAGCATTCGGGTATTTTATATACAGGTAGTTTGGAAGTTTCATTCCGCGTTCTCTGGCATTTATGCAATCTGCTTCCTCTACATTTATTCTTGAACCATTCATGAAGAGTATCTTGAGGCCAACTTCTGCGCAATTTGGGTCCTCGAAAACCCTAAGTTTTTCTGAAAGCCGACCTTTTATGTTTGCATAGACCGAGAATGGATACTTTCCATGCATCTTTGAAATTTCTTCCTGAAGAGACAATAGTCCCCGATATCTGTTCATCTCCTCTATTCGAGCGAGCATTCTATGATAACCGTTCTGGCCGTCCTCTTCCACATTGCTAAATGAGGGAATTATATAAAATTTTATTTCCGTAATGCAAACATGAATAAATTTCGTCTGGAACGATGCCTGCTTATTTAGCGATCCGGGAAGTGCTTGCCGATTATAGTCTTGCATACAGTGAAGCGCAGGTCACGACTCCCGACTATTTATTCCGTACCAGCATTCATATGGATGCGAAATAAAAGCGTTCTGAACGCTGTAATCCCTTTAGCCTTCGGTTAAATACAATTTCGATGCTGATCAAGGATGTCGACCAAATGCTGGACATGCAATTCGTGATATCAATAAGGGATGGAAGCGAACTGCTTGGCTACAGCGGTGGATTGTGCCTGAAAATTCCCTGTACTGCGCTGGTGGACAACAGCAGGATAAGTATCCTGTTCTTCCCCGAGAGTGAAACCTCACTTGATCCTGATATTAAAAAATTCCTGGAAGCCCTGGGAGCAAGGAACCTGGGAAATTCCTGGGTCGTTGATCTGTCGGATGCCACGATTGCTGAACTTGGCTATCTCAGGCCATTCCTGAAGATACCTTCCGTCATCCTGGATGAAGTCACACTTGAAAACGGATCCATTTATGCAGGGCTGAGATTCCACAGTAATTACCTGGATAAGGTATCGAAAGAGATAAAGGCAATTTCCAGGGAAACCGGCAAGCTATCACTTGAATACCTCGGAAAAAGCGGCGGGTTGATCTCAGTGCTCAGGAAAATAGACCAGAAGATCCCACTATTCTATTTTTCTCTTGAAGGCGAACCGCCTGAAACAAAGAAATCGGAAGAGGCCCAGCCAGTTTCAGGAAAATGGATAAGGGAGATCAAGTTCACAGCTGATGATCTGGTCAGAGGGCTATACACGTTTGACACTCCAAAGTCGGGCTTGAACTTGGCCCTGAATGAGGTTTCCTTCGGTGATAACCTTTATGAAGGCCCAGCGAAGGATGATATTCTTGAATTTGTAAAGAAGAAGACCGCCGAGTCGTTTATCCCAACATTCTCAAAAATTCAGGGATACGATGGAAAAAAGGTGTCCATGGATTTTGTGGTACCGGAGATAGAACTGCAAAAATTTCTCTCCGTAGTTTCCGAAACACTGAGTGCATTCCCTGACTGGAAGATAAATCTGTCCAATGCCGGAAAGTTTTCCTGCCTGGTTGACTGAATTTATCCATCCACAATCCTGCATCCATGGAAAAGGTTAGATATTGTTTAGCATTGATACGCCCGAGGATAAACTGCCATGGCAGAACTTAAAAGAAGGGATGTCAGAAGGATCAGGAAACTCTTGAAGCAGGGGATAGAGGTACCTGAGATATGCAGAGAGTTCAGCATTAAGCCAGAGGAATGGAGAGACGTAGTAAACAAGTATGAATTGTTCTGAACAAATGTCCATTGCTCAGTTCCGAAAGGACAGCAACCATAAATGACTGCAGAACAGTTACGATGAATATTATCAGGGAAATTTGATGGTGATCTGCCTCCTCCTGTGTCACCACCATATCAGCTAACCAGTACAGTTATGATTATTAGGGATACGGCAATCCCACATTGAGTATCGACTCTTAAAACGTGCAGATGTGGTAGGGTATGGTTCAGGAGGCAGGTAAATTCGGTATTGTTGTTTCGCAATATTTCAGGAATTATTACAGGTCGAGAAGCTTTTACCTCATGCTTGTGATCTCGCTTCTGATCTCTGGTCTTATGACTTACTTTTCATTGAAATACATTGGAAACCTGCACGTAACTTTTGGGGGAGCCGCGTTCAATTCCCTTAGTTCCTCCCTTAAGGAAAGCGCTGTCCTTTATCTCTGGGCTTTTGTTCTTTCATATCTCCCTGTTTTTTCGGCAGTTTTTTTTGGCTCCCCGGCAATTTCGAGCGAGATTGAAAACAAGACTGCGTACCACATATTTCCTTTGCCTATCAGGCGGTCAACGCTACTGTTTGGCAAGCTGACTGCTGCTGTGGCCGTATCCTACATTATTGTGAGCATATACACCATATTTGAAATCATAAGCTACGTGATCCTCTTTGGATCATTTCCCGGCATAGTTTTTCTCTACTCGTACCTGTTGCTTCTCCTCTTCATAATCTCAATCACGGCCTTCACCTTTCTCGTCAGCTCCATATTCAACAAGAACATGTATGCTTACATCACCGTTTTCCTGCTCTATTATCTCATATTCAATGCGCTTTACATAATACTCGACTTTCTCTACAATTATAACGCCTTTTTCCTTCTGAGTGAAGCAGCTTCCATAATTGAGAGGGTATTCATAGACATAAACACAACAGTCCCGGGAAGCACCTCAATATCCCCGAATGGTGCGGGCAGTGGACCAATTGGAATTGCCGCCATTGTCATGGTCATTTATACGGTGATCTCCATAGCAGGGGCCTTGATTCTGTTTGACAGGAAGGAAGTGAAATAATGGCCTCTGTAGACGTAAAGGGTGTCTCGAAGAACTACGGTAATATAACTGCACTGAAAAATGTCAGCCTTTCCCTGGATACAAACGGATGCATAGGAATCCTGGGACCGAATGGCGCAGGAAAAACAACATTGATGAAGCTTATCACGAATATAATCAAACCCTCAACCGGTGAAATCCTCGTCAATGGAACCAATGTCTCCAATGATCCATCGGTTGCCCTCAGAACAGTTGGCAGCATCATTGAACAACCGGAGTTCTATACATACCTGACCGCCTATGAGACAATGATGTTCGTATGCCGCATCAAAGGTGGCACAAAGGAATACTGCATGTCGGAAATAGACAGGGTTAGCGAGCTGACAGAGGTAAATGGCTTCATTAACAGGAAGACCGGCACATATTCAAGAGGGATGAAGCAAAGGTTGGCATTAGCAGTTGCCCTGATAAATGACCCTGACGTGATCGTTCTTGACGAACCCACGTTCGGACTTGATCCAAAGGGCATGTCGGACATCAGGAATGCACTGAACAGGATAAGGGAACAGAGAAACAGCATAATTATCCTGAGCACTCACCTCATTTCTGAGGTCAAGGAACTATGCGATCGAGTAATAATAATGGATGAGGGGTCAATTGTATACGATTCTGAAACTGACAGCGTTGATAAGACTCTTAGAGTTCGCTTTTATGAAGTGCCCGAAGATGGGCTGAACAGCATTGCTAATGAACCCGTTATCGAGGACGGAGGGAAAACGGCTATTTTCAGGGTAGGGAAGGAAGTGCCAAATTACATTATAATCCGGGACCTGATGAGCAGAGGAGCGAAGATCAGGGACATTGAGGAATCCTCTGGCATAGAGGAGAAATATCTGTCAATGGTTGGGAGAGGGAAGGCCTGAGCCCTGCCTAGGTTAACCCCGTCGGTTCGACCCTGCTTTCCTTCAGTTTCGCATAATCGTTGTATGCATAATACAGCCTGATACTTTCTCCAATTATCAGTCCTGTCGTCAATGAGAGAAGCCCGTCGACCAATTCTATTACAAGAGTTACCGAGGGAAGTAAAAGGGCAAGGGTTTCCCTCACGAAAAGTGAAATAAGCCAGAAGACCAGTATGAACTGTGAACGTTTGTAGAAGGTCTGGCTATCCTGCTCGAAAAACACTGCCGCATTGCCGAATCTCATTCCAACAACTATTCCCGGCAGGATTAGAAGCAACAACGAAGCCTCATATAGATAATTGACAGGCAGCGAGATGAATGAAGTTAACAGGAGCAGGGTATAAACTATCGGTATTGTGAAAATTCGCCATGTACTGAATCGCCTTCCGTTGATCCCACGATAAACCCTCCTTACCACAATAATAGCTATGATCACGATTAGGAACAGTGAAGTGTCTGCGCCTCCAGATGTGGATATGCCGTTATACGCAGACGCAAGGGGTATCATAAAATGCCAATGCACAGGTATTATAAATTTCTTGCCGGATTATGCAGCCGAATACGACAAGAGTTTATATGACAAAACATATTATACCAAACTATGGACGTGATACGTGAGTCACTTGCTGGAAAGGTTGCAGTTGTCATTGGTGTAGGGCCAGGGCAGGGCAACGCAGTAGCGAGGCTCCTGATTAATTTCGGATCAAAGATTGCCATGGTGTCGAGGTCGGGCAGCAGTTTTGGCCTTGTTGAATCATCTACAATTAAGATATTCAAAGGAGATGCAACAAACGAGGAGTCTATGAGGGAGATCAGGGACAAGATCATAGAATTCTATGGCGGGATAGACGTTGTTTACAACTCACCTGGAAAATACGAAGAGACGGGCAGGGATCTGCCACCACCCTCCGATCTCATAGAAATGTTCAACAGCAATGTCGGCGCTCAATACAATGTTATCAGGGTATTTTCAGAAGCCATGAGGAAGAAGGGCGGATCCATAGTAAACGTGGGTGCTTCACCTGCTATTTTCACTGGATCGAGCATTGCGTATACCATCGCAAAGAAATCCATTGAAGAGATGACCAGAAAATCAGCCGAAATGCTCAAAGCGTACAACATCAGGGTTAATGCTGTGCTCCCTGGGGCTGTGTCCAGGGAAGACAGATTCAGGAAAACCTTCCCGTTTAACTTCGGCAAGATCTCCGATACTACTGATCTCGATGCCACAGAAGTTGCTTATGTCTCAGTATTCCTGCTGAGCGAAATGGCTTATGGAATCAACGGACAGTCCATTGTGGTTGATAAGGGAATGAACACCCTCAGGCTTTCAAGAAAGTGATATTGAGATCTCGTCTAACCAATATTCTGACCTGACACTAATCCTGGATTTTGATCATAAAGCAATGGGCATCCTTTTCCTGGATAATCATAAAACTAAATATTGCCTCTCTCCATGTTAAGGCATGTTTAATGATGAACTCGCCGAAGTTTTCTCTGAACTGGCCGATATGGAGGAGATAGAGGGCCAGAAATGGGAATCCATAGCCTATCGCCGGGTTGCGATGAGCATTGCCGGACTTGGGGAGGACATCAGAGAAATTAGCCGCAGGAACGAACTGAGGAAAATAGATGGTGTTGGGGCGGCCATCGAGAAAAAAATACAGCAGTACATAGAAGAAGGCAGAATCACGATCCACGATAATTTAAAGAAAAAATATCCAGTGGACTTCAAACAGCTAAGGAAAATACAGGGACTTGGCGCAAAGAAAATAGCGTCCCTTTACGTGAATTTAGGTATCACCAGTGTTTCAGATCTGCGTGTGGCAATTGAATCACATAAAATTTCTAAATTGCCTGGATTTGGAGAGAAAACCGAGATGAATCTCTCAAAGTCCCTAGAATTGAGCCTGTCAGCTGGACCGACAAGGATTCCGCTGGGAAAGGCATACCCTGATATTATGGAGCTGAAGAACTTCCTTGATGCCAGTGGGCTTTTTGACAGGGTAACCGTTGCCGGATCCACCAGGAGAATGAAGGAAACCATAGGAGATGTGGATATACTCGCTATTGCCAGAGACAAATCAAAGGGTGCTGAAGTGCTTGTCGAATCTGATCGTGTTTCCGGAACTGTTGTCAGGGGTGAATCGAAAATAACCGTGAATCTTAAAATAGGGATCACCTGCGACCTCAGGCTCATAGAGGAGGGATCCTTCGGAGCAGCGCTTCAATATTTCACTGGCAGTAAGGAACATAACATACATCTCCGCAACATCGCCATTGCTTCAAGTATGAAGCTAAATGAATATGGACTTTTTAGTGGGGAGAAGCGGATTGCAGGCCGAACCGAGGCTGAAATCTATGCGGGACTCGGAATGGAATATATTGAGCCTGAATTGAGGGAAAACACTGGAGAAATCGAAGCTTCCATGAACCACACACTCCCTGATATCGTAGGTTATGAACAGATCAGGGGAGACACACACGCCCATACTGTTGACAGCGACGGATCGAACACGGTCGAAGAGATGATGCTGCAGGCCAGAAAGAACGGGCTTGAATACATTGTTTTCACAAATCACAGCAAGAGCCTGAGAGTGGCGAATGGCCTTGATGAAGCAGGCTTCCTGGAATTGAACAGGAGGATTGATGAGGCTTCCTCAAGACTAAACTACCCCGCACTCAAAGGGGTTGAACTTGAAATTCTAAAGGATGGCAGCCTTGATCTTGGAGAGGCGGTGCTGTCAGAAATGGACTTTGTCCTGGCCTCCCTCCATCAATTCGTGACTGGAGATAGTGACGAGAATACAGGTAGGGTGGTAAGGGCGATACAATCTGGGCTGGTAAAAGGGATTGCACACCCCACTGGAAGGTTGATCGGGAAGCGTGAACCATACAAGCTGGATATGGGCAGAATTATGGCGGAATGTTCCGCCGCTGGAGTCTGTCTAGAGATAAATGGTGACCCGTTCCGATCCGATCTTCCAGCAGATCTGGTGCGCAGAGCAAGAAACGCAGGAGTTCGGTTCACGCTGGGGAGCGATGCTCATAATGTTGCTGACCTTACAAACCTCAGATTCGCAACCGCAATAGCGAGAAGAGGCTGGCTTGGGAAGGAACAGGTAATGAATACCCTTTCCTTTGAAAATTTCAGGAAAATCATGTCAGGGTGACTGATTCCTTTTCTGTCGTGTATCCGGGTTATTTTCCCGTCATGATGCTTCTCTCTTTATCATCCTGAGCGAGGGGTAGTTGACTCATATCCATAGTGCTTGACTTTCGATGCTCGAATTTTTAAACAAAAAGAAGATTACCAAAAGCAATTCGGGCAACCGGAAGAAGGAGGCTAGAAAAACTATGTTTGATAATGAGAACACCTTTATTAAGATGAGAGATGCCGGCAAAGAGAAGGATTTTGACAGCTTATACGAAAACGCGCTCAAGGAGGCGGAAACTTATTTCTCGAAGGAGTACCCGAACCTGGCAGCAGGCGAGGTAAAAGAGAAAGGAAAGATCAAGGATATCTCCCCAATAGATGGAAAGGAGATAGCGACATTCCAGATGTCGTCTCCAGAAACTGTGGATAAAACTCTCAGAATCCTGCATTCCTCCTACCGGAAATGGTACGATATTGGATATGTTGAAAGAACCAGAATCCTGCTGAAAGCGGCAGACATAATGAGTGAGCGGAAATTCCTGCTGGCCGCCATGCTAGCGTATGAAAATGGAAAGAACCGGTACGAGGCAATGGGCGATGTGGATGAGGCGATAGATTTCATGAGGTACTATTCGCTCAACCTTATTGAGAACCAGGGATTTATAAGATTCACCGGCAAGGGTTACAAGAATGAGGAAAGCCAGAGCGTTATGAAGCCTTACGGTGTTTTCGCAGTTATACCGCCTTTTAACTTCTACTCAATAACAATCGGCATGGTCGTGGGTCCCCTTGTGGTGGGAAATGCAGTCGTGTTAAAGCCATCCAGTGACATACCTCTATCCTCCTACCTCGGAATCAAGATACTGCATGAGGCTGGGGTTCCAAAGGAAGTCCTTGCTTACTTAGCTGGTTCAGGAAGCGTTGTCGGGCAAAAACTTAGCGAAAGCGATCTTGTATCAGGGTTTGTATTCACTGGTTCCAGAGAAGTTGGAATGGCGCTTTACAGGAAAGCAACTGAGAAACACCCGAGGGTAGTCGTCACGGAAATGGGAGGAAAAGACGCCATAATAGTGTCTGCAAAGGCTGACCTGTCAAAGGCAGTGGAAGGAACCGCAAGAGCCGCATTCGGCTATTCTGGACAGAAATGCAGCGCCTGTTCGCTTGTGTACGTCCATGAAGCCATTTATGACAAGTTCGTTCCTATGCTTGTGGATCGGGTTAAGAAAATGCAGGTTGGCGATCCAAGGAAGAAAGAGACATTTGTTACCCCCGTGGTCAATGCTGGTGCCTACGAAAAATTCAAGACGCTAATGGCAGCGATACCTAAGGAAGGTGAGATCCTGTATGGAGGCAAAACAAGGGGGGAGAGTGGATATTACGTCGAACCGACAATTGTCGGAAACCTGAAGCAAGACTCGTTCGTAATCAGGGACGAACTATTCCTCCCGATACTTGCGATTGCAAAGGTTAAAAGCGTTGATGATGCGATTCAGAGAGTTAATGCCTCAGAGTATGGGCTTACAGGCGGGATATTCTCGGAAGACCTGACGGAAATAGAGCACTATTTTGCGACCGCTGATGTCGGCGTTCTGTATGCAAATAGGACCAGTGGCGGTTCAACAGGCGCGATGGTTGCTTCCCAGCCATTCGTAGGATGGAAAATGAGCGGAGTCAGCGGGAAGGGAACAGGATCATTCTATTACCTTCAGCAGTTTCTCAGGGAACAGTCCCAGACAATTGCACATTGAAATCCTTGAGAAATGTGTTTTCATTTGAATATCTTTTAATTTTTTCCATTTTCAGGGCTGCAACCAACCTTCTTTCCAGTTTTGATCTCACTTCCTCAGTTTCAATTGCCGAACCCGTTTCCTTTCTGACGCTGGTCATTATTGAAGCATCAAAGCCGCAGGGCATTATGCTGTAGAATTTGTTCAGGTCTGTAGAAACATTGAGTGCTATCCCATGAAATGTGGAAAAACCACGGATTGCAAAGCCTATTGAGCAAATTTTCCTTTCCTGTACCCACACACCGGTTTCTTTGTTAAGCCTTCCCTCGGCTTTAATGGCGTATTCATACAATAACGATATGATTGAGTCCTGCACAAGAATTATCAGATCCCTGACATTAGTCCTGCGTTCCTTCATATTGATAACAAAGTAGACTATTACCTGGCCTGGGCCATGAAAGGTGTATGCCCCCCCACGCTCCACGAATATAACTGGCAGGCTCTGATCCAGCATGGCACCACTGTCCCTATGTATGCCTGCTGTATATGTGTCCGGATGCTCTACAAATACCATGGCGTCTCCGATCCTACCGCTGTTCCTGAGATCGACAAGAGTGTGCTGGAATTCCAGTATTCGCGCATAATCCTGTGTTCCAAGGTTAAAAACCAGATCCACGTTCCTGAATCTACATTTTGTTAAAATACATTATCAATGGCTGGCGATCTTATATTAATGAAGTAACGATGTAAAATACATGGAAAGGGTGTCCAGGGCACTGACGATTGCCGGGTCAGATTCCGGAGGCGGAGCCGGCATTCAGGCTGACCTCAAGACAATGACTTCGCTTTCAGTGTTCGGATCATCCGTTATAGTTGCGCTGACTGCACAGAACAGCACGAAGGTTTCCGGCATACTTGAGGTACCCCCAGATTTCATTATCAGCCAGATTGATGCAGTCCTTTCTGATATGGGTGCAGATTCGGTAAAGACGGGAATGCTATTCAGCAGCACCACGATTTCCGCTGTATCTAGAGGACTGCGAGAATACGCTGTTTCAGGCATAATAATAGATCCCGTCATGATTTCCAAGACCGGGGCAGTTCTTCTTCGGAATGACGCGATCTCCGCGATGATAGATCTGCTTTTTCCTCTGGCTGCATTGATCACGCCAAATGTGCCTGAGGCGGAAAGAATTTCCGGGCTGCCCATAGCCAGCAGTGAAGATGCAAAGACCGTCTCGCTGAAACTTTCTGACGAATATGGCATTGGAGTGCTGATCAAGGGAGGTCATCTTGGAGATGAAACGGTGAAGGATTTCCTGAGCATTAATGGAAAGACCTATGTTTATTCAGGAAAAAGAGTAAACACCGAAAACAGCCACGGCACGGGCGACACGTTGTCAGCAGCCATATGCTCATATCTTGCCCTCGGGAACCCGCTGTTAAAAGCTGTTGAGCTCGCAAGGGTCTACCTGCAAAATGCAATAGAGCAATCGTTTCCCATGGGAAAAGGATATGGATCACTGAATCATTTCTGGAGGAATGTATATGAATGATAAATTTGGAAAAGTGACAAAGGAATTTTTCGAACAGAAAATTCTGAGCAGGCTTGGTGCCAAATCTCCATCGGTCCTTGTCCCTCCACGGAATGGAGTCGACGTTGGCGTGGTGAAAGTTTCAGACGACATGGTTATGGTTCTAACCACGGACCCGTTATACGTTGTACCTTCCTATGGATGGGATAAAGCTGCATGGTTTGCCTTTCATATACTTGCCTCTGATCTGTGCACATCGGGGCTCCTTCCTCAATACCTCACAGTTGACCTTAACCTTCCTCCTGAGATAAGTGACGAGGAATTTGATGCTTTCTGGAACTCTTTCAGTCGCGAAGCCGAAAAATATGGGGTTTCCATAGTAACAGGGCACACTGCCAGATACCAGGGGAGCAACTATCCCATGGTCGGAGGCGCGACGATGATCGCTTTTGGGCCACCGGATGGGTACTTAACGACCGAAATGGCACGTGCTGGGAACTCAATTGTCATTACCAAGACCATTGCACTGGAAGCGGCGTCCATATTCTCTCAACTTTTTCCCGAACACATTGAGGGAAATCTCGGAAAAGAGGTACTTGAGAGAGGTAGGAATCTTTTCTACAGCATGTCAACGGTTGAGGATTCTATTACATGTTCGAGATTCGGAATAGGGCCGGGAGGAGTCACTTCGATGCATGATGCCACCGAGGGCGGCATTTTGGGTGCATTATTCGAGATTGCCTATGCATCCGGTAACGGCCTGCTTGTTCATTCAGACAAGATACCCATATATGAAGAGGTCAGAAAAATATGTGATCTCTTTGGCATGGACCCTCTGATCAGCATTAGCGAGGGCACACTTGTCCTGACCGTAAACGAGAAAAGAGCTGAAGAGCTTGTAAAAGTGCTTAAATCAAGGAACATCCCAGCCACAATAGCAGGAAAAATGATGGAGAAATCGGCTGGAATAAAACTGGAAGTGGACGGCAAGCTGCTAGAAATCGGCCCGCCCGGCAAAGACGATTTCTGGAAAGCCATAGACAATGCTACTTCAAGGAACCTGAAATGACACTCGGCGGAATATATCTTGTTACACCGGAACCAATAACCTCAAATTTTTTTGAGGTAACAGAAAAGGCCCTGGTTTCAGGGGTTTCCATACTGCAATATCGGAATAAATCTGCAGGTTTCCACGATAAACTGGAACTCGCGCAAAAACTGTCCAACCTGGCTTACAGATATAACAAGATATTCATAATCGATGATGATGTGAATCTTGCTACTGCAGTCAATGCCGACGGACTTCATATCGGAAAAGATGACGTCCCACTTTCGGAGGCAAGAAAGAGGCTGCCAGATAAGATAATAGGGTGTTCCACCTATGGTAGCCGAGAAATTGCAGTTGAGGCACAGACCTTGGGGGCAGATTATGTATCCTTTGGCCCTTTCTTTGTGACGAATTCAAAAAATGATGCTAGATTGTATGATATCGAAGTCCTGAAAGGGATAAGGAAATACATTCACGTGCCTATTTTTGCAATTGGGGGAATTAATCCTGAAAATGCCGCAATACTGCGACCTTTTAATCTCGATGGAATCTGTGTCATTTCCTGGGTGTATTCCAGTGTCGACCCTGGACGCGCAGTAAGGGAATTAATGAGCGCTTTTCCTGGGATAGATTATATTAACTAAAATCACATAAATTTAATAACTCATACTTGCATCAAGACTCATGAGCTACGAAAAGAGCCATCAGGGTGAAGGCCCGCTAACAGAAGACATGTTTGTCATTCTAAAGAAAAACAGGGAGATGTCTTTGAAGAGCCTTGCAGACACCATGGGAATTTCAAAAGTGGCAGTACTCAAACAGATTGTAAAGCTTGAATCAGGCGGACTTGTAGAGAGAAGGTACAGGAATTCGGGAAGAGGCAGGCCAAGTTGCTTTTTCAGGCTTACTGAGAAGGGTATTGATTCATTTTCCAGAGGGCACAAAGAGCTTGCTGTTGAGGCCCTCAATTATGTAGAGGAAAACTTCGGCAGGGAACACATAGACAGGATACTCCGGCTGAGAACCTCCAGAATTTATGGGCCATATTCTGAGGCAATTTCTGGCCTTGACCATCCGAGAATGGTAGAAAGGCTTATGGAACTGAGGAATGCAGACGGGTATATGGCAGAGTCGAGGAATCTGAAGGGAGATAAGTTCGAGCTTATGGAATATAACTGTCCCATTCTGGCGATATCAGAACGCTACGGAGAAGCCTGCTCTGTTGAAACAGATCTATTCCGGAAGCTTCTCGATGCTGGTGTCTCTGCCACTCACCGCGTCGTTTCAGGGGACAATGTCTGCAGGTTTCTGATCGATTACGTGAACGCCACCCAAGATTCAACCAAGGATAAATAGCTATTTATTTTCATAAACATATAGACACTGGTTCATGTCATTGGAACAGTCTAAAATCAGCCAGCTAATGATCCTCGCGAACATATTTAGGGGAAGAGTGAAACCATCGGAGATTGGAAGGGACATAGGTATCACCCTTCAGGGCGTTATCTACCATCTCAAAATACTCAGATCCGAAGGGCTAATCAACGACAAAAATGCGCTGACCAAGGAAGGTTTTGAGTTCCTCTATAGCGGCCTGAATGACATCCGGAATTTCGTGCACGAGAACATTTCTGAGCTGGATTCTGCCCTCTCATGGGAAGCTATTAGTGACGGGGATATCCGGAAAGGAGACAGGGTAAGCCTCTGCATGCGTGATGGTTACCTGCATGCTTCAAGAATTAGGGATGCAAAGGTGAAAGGAGCAACTGGAATTGCGCAGATTGATTCGGTCCAGGGATATTTGCAGGCCGTAAGCATGGTTACAGGACTTATCGACATACAGCTTGGTTCCGTTACGATAATTGTCATACCAAATGCAGAGGATCTGGACAATATGCAGACTATTAGCAACTTTTTTAAGAAAAATCCTGATCTGACAAAAGATAAAAAAATGGGGATAATAGGTGAGACATCAAGGATAGTAACGGCGGCTATCGGGATCGTACCTGCCTTTGAGTATGCTTCGCTGCATTCAGCATTTGAATCTGCTTCACGTGGAGAATCTTCAACGATTCTCGTCTCCAGACGGCGGTTCCATTTTTCACTTTCAGACATAGCCTCACTGGAAACGAAAAACCCGGAAATCAGGCTAAAAATTATGCATCTAGATTAACTTTGACCTTATTTGTATAAAAATATAATAATATTTATAAATATATTTATTTACCATGCTAGGTCTGTGCGAATTTATTTGGTGTTGGATATATTAAAAAAAATGTCAAGACCCAATAAATATTTAAATACAACATATTAATTATGGAAATCTGTATTATTTGGGGTGTAAAAATGGAGGAAGATGAAAGTGGCCGTAGGTGTTCAAATTATTGCAGATCTTTACGGTGTCGATGAAGATTTGATCTCTGATGCGAATAAACTTTACCCGATATTTGAGGGTGCTATAAAACGAGGTAGACTTACCGAGATTTCTTCGGACTATTATCAGTTTCAACCAAAAGGAGCAAGTGGAGTAGTTCTTCTGGCAGAGTCACATCTTTCTTTCCATACATGGCCGGAACACGGGCTGGTCACACTTGATATCTATACTTGCGGAGATCCGGAAAGTGCCGACATAGCTTTCAACTATATAGTTAGCCTCTTGAGACCAGAGTCTGTCGACTACAAAAAACTCAACAGAGGTGTTAAGGTAGAGGAGAATGTCAAGGTAATAAGGCCTCAACAGATAGCAATATCGTGATTGCTTGAAGTACTTATCCAGGAATTCATATGCCATCCTCATCCTGGCAGGCTTATTACTGATTATTTATTTTGAATTTTCTCTGAAATCTTTATCAATCACGATCCTCGGCATCATCCTGTCTTTGCTTGGCCTTGAGGTTGGATCTGATTTTTTTGTGGAACAGTCCATCTCAGCAGGAGCAAAATTCAATCTTTCTGGTAAGGTAGTTGGATCCGTTATCCTTTCAATAGGAGCTTCAATTGACGAACTTTTTCTTTCGCTGACAGCTGCCTTCGAGAAACTTGGTGAAATAAGCATAGGGAACATACAGGGATCCAACCTGTTCACATTTGTTGTATTTCTTCTGCTTGCACCATTGGCCCTGAAGAATGCCCTCAGCAAGTTTCGCGTTGAAACAATTCTCCTTGTCGTCGCCTATTTAATTCTGTCCATTTTTGCATACACCGAAGTTGCATCTGTTTATGTCGGCATTGCGTTGCTGTCAATTTTTGCAATTTATCTTTATGCAATGAGAACAGGCAATGCCTCAAAGTCGTCCCCCGAAATCGCTGTCTTCAGATTTTCATGGATTTATCTCCTCCTTGGCATATTCCTGCTGTTTCTGTCATCCTATGAACTGGTAAGGGTAGTAGACAATCTGGCTGCCTATCTTCACCTGTCCCTATTTACATCCGGGTTCATTTTTGCAGGCGTTACTGGTTCAGTTCCAGAAATTTTCATTTTCACCTCCGCTCTACGAAAAAAACGGGATGAGATCAGCACGGGTGTGATTTTCGGGAGCACTATATACAAAGTGTGCCTTGTCCTGGGCCTTTCCATGATAATTACAACCATAGCCCTGAAGCCGGCTATTCTTACTTACTATGCTATGATTGCACTGCTGGCCCTTAGTCTCCCAGTTCTACTGCTCTCAAGGAACCGGAAGAGACCTGCATTTGCCTAGAAAGAAGTAATTATGCTCGGGTTCCCCAGAAAATATTCGCTTTCCGCTTTATCTTGATTGTCTCATCCATTGCGCTCATTGTGGCAGCATCAACGTTGCTTTCCCTCAATTCTTTTACAACAGATTCCGGGATATCAACATATAGAGTTTCTCCCGGAAAAATCTGCCTGTTCAGGGTGACTCCGTCAATAGCTACTGCGACTTCCGAAGGAGCTTCCGCAAATTTCTTGCTCATTTCACCGTCCCTGATGCTCTTGATCGAACCGCCATATCTGCCATCAGACTTGATAAGTTTGTCCCCTACCTTTATGCTTCCTCCCTCAATGTGCACCCCCACAATAACAGGCTTAGTGGCCCTGAATATATTCTCCGGCATGATCGTTATCTTGGCCGGCATTGATTTTTCCTGCTTTCTGATCTCGCGTATCTGAGTTTCCCTGTCCTTAAGCCACTTCTCTGCCTGGTCCATGAGTGAATATATTATATTTCCGACGAGTATCCCTGCATCGGTTGGCAGTACCGCCTCCTTTGCATCGTCAGTGACGGTGACATTAAAGCCGATGATCAGACGTTCCATTGGATCATTCAGAGTGGCTACGTCGGTGACATCCCTTCTGGTGATATCGCCTATTGTGGCGCTTCTAATGAGAATATTTCTCTGCGAAAGCTCGTAAGCAATGGCTTCTAGTGATCCAAGCGCCTCTGCTTTCACTGTTATCCCGTGGGTTGATAGATCGATGTTTGTCTTTGATTCCTTCTCTATTTCAAGAAAGGCTTCTTCAGGTGCAGCAGTAACAGCGATGAGCGGAGAACCAGCTATTACCTCGTACTTATCGCTTATCAGTACACGGACTCCTGCTGCAGCAGAAACAATCCTTTTCTCTTTCAGGCCCTTCTCCCCGTTGGCATTATTCACTAGAAGTGCCTTTATACGGGTCAGTTTCGGGCCCTCCTTCGTGTTAATCGCGATAACATCTCCTGTTTTGAGGGTCCCCTGGTAGAGTATTGTGTCAAGGGTTGTTCCGACCGAGCTTTCGATCTTCACCTCTATTATTGTTCCTCTTGCTTCCCCATCGACCATGGAGATCTCCTTTTCAAGGTAACGCTGCGATAAGCCGGCAAGCATCATGAGTATGTCCTGTATCCCTATCCGTAACTTTGCGCTTGCAGGTATTATGGCAATTGTCTTGGAGAAATCAGTAACCCGATCAAATCTATCCGATGGAAAACCCTGTAGATAGACGGCGTTCACCAGATCGTATATCCTCTTGTCCAGCTCTTCCCTGTATTCATCTCTTTGCTTCTTTATGAATTGTGAAAAACTGGTGTTTGATGCATCGGTAACAAGAGGGACCAGGTCTATCTTGTTCGCCACCATCACGAATGGTGTTTTGTATTTCTTCAGAATATTAATTGATTCTATGGTTTGCGGCATAAGCCCCTCGTTTACATCTACAACGAGTATGGCGATGTCGGCCAGCGCTCCACCCCTTGCACGCATATTTGCAAATGCAACATGGCCAGGAGTATCAATGAAAAGAAGGCCGGGAATCTTTAAGCTAGTACTTGTCAGAATGTTTTTAGTCCCCCGTATTATGGCTGAGACATCAATCTGCGTAGCACCTATTCTTTGGGTAATGCCGCCTGCTTCTTTTTTTGCATGGGCTGTGCCCCTTATAGCATCTAGAATAGAGGTTTTTCCATGGTCAACATGACCGAGTACGCAAACAATGGGTTGCCTGACGGTCTTGTTATCCATAACCACCTCTAAATTATATCTTCATCGCCGTATCTGAAGTCCAGCATTTCTTCCCTGCTGAAAAATATAGGGTATTCATGGTTATATGCCTCAATTGAATCGGAAGCATGTATTATGTTTCTCTCAATTCCTGTGGCGAAATCCCCGCGTACTGTGCCGGGTTGGGCTTTTGATCCATCGGTTGTTCCTGCCATCAGCCTGACAACCTGTATAACGTTGTTTCCCTCCAGTACAGCCGCAAAAATTGGTCCAGATGTGATGTACTTCACAAGATCCTTGTAGAATGGCTTCGATTTATGGATCTCATAATGCTTTTCTGCCATAGAACTTGTCATTACAAGCATTTTAGCGGATACCAGCTTCAGACCCTTTTTCTCCATTCTACCAATAATTTCGCCGACGAGTCTTCTTTTGACACCGTCAGGCTTAATGAGAATTAGCGTTCTTTCCATCGGTCTTCACTCACGACTTTGCAGATCTCTTCTTAAGATCCTTGATCTTATGGTATTCCGCAGTCCACTTGGTATATCTGGGTACCCTCTTGAGTTCGGTCATGTTTATTCTGCACTTCCTGCTACAGAAGTTCATAGGAACTCCATCTTTCCTTACCATTACAGTCCCGCTGCCTGGTTCAATTACTGAACCGCAAAACGTGCATACTCTGTTTACCATTTATTCACCTCATGGACAATTTCTTTGCTTCTCTTGCTGTTTCCCTTAACATCAGTATGTCGCCGACTTTGACCGGCCCCATAACATTGCGGGCAATAATTCTTCCCTGATCCCTTCCAGACATGACTCTTACCTTGACGGTTGTTGCCTCCCCGGTCATACCGGTTCTTCCCATCAATTCAAGAACTTCTGCTGGAGTAGCTTCATCTGCCAGAAAGAACACCTCACTTCTTCAGTTTGCTGACTTCGCCGACGATCTTCTTGTAGACCTCTTCCGACTTTCCATAATCAACGATGGAAATTGAAGCTGCCGATGAAATTCCAACCTTAGAACCCAGATCGCTCCTCTTCTTCACATAACAATATGGGACTTTTCTCTCTTCGCATAGCATGGGCAAGTAGTACACAACTTCCGGCGGTGACACATCCTCGGCTATCACAACTATCTTGCTTTCTCCTCTCTCAATTGACTTTATCACTTCATTGGTTCCCTTCTTTATCTTGCCACTTCTGAATGAATTTTCAACCAGATCAAGTGCGCTCTTTTCTAGGGACTCGGGAGTTTCGAATTTCACATATGTTCCTTTTTGCATTTTAATTCCTCCTTCACTTAGGCTTACAGCTAATTCAAGACGATATTTATATTTTTGTTATTGACAGGCAGATAACCATTTCCTTCATCGATCCCGGAGATACTTACCTATTTCACTAATCACACTATCCAAGGGTCTACCCATGGGTTCCCTGTAGCCGCCAGATAAGCCGTTTTTCGCGTAAAACGCTGCATAATACGCCTCCGGGAATGAGGAAAGGGCGAGAGTTGCCATCATTGGATCTATCCTGTTGACCTGGATCTCCATGCTCTTCACATAATCGCCTGCCATAAAGCTGCTATAAAGACGGGAAACCGCATCCGAGAAATTGGTTGTTCCGCAGACGCCGCCGTCTGCACCTATTGCAAGTGAAGGGAGAAGAAGATCGTCCTGCCCCTGTATAACGGAGAATTCCTTTCCGGAGAACCTAATGAGTCTTGAGAAATATCGCATGTCACCGGAGCTCTCCTTTATTCCAACAACGTTGGGATTGGCTTTTATGACGGATTCAAGGGTCTGTACCGATATAAATTCTCCCACGAATTGTGGAATGTTATAAATAAAGAAGTCTGCGTCCGTCTTTCCAATTACGTAGTTCATGTGGTTCAGGATATAATTCTGGTCCGGCTTGATGTAATAAGTTGGCATCAGCACCAGAACATCAGCACCAGCGTCCATGGCGTGTCTCGCCAGCTTCACGCTTTCATAGCTGCCTGAAGCGCCCACACCGGCAAGGACCTTCAGTCCCTTGGAATGTTCAATGACGAACTCCAGGAATTTCTTTCTCTCTTCCGTTTCGAGCCAATTAAATACGCCAGTTGAACCAAGCGGAAAGATGCCCTGAACCTTGATCGACCTGAGGAAGTCCAGAAGAGTTTCAGTGGCGGTATAATCAATTGAACCGTTCGCCTTGAACGGTGTCAGCATAGGTGTTATAATTCCTTTGTATTTCATGAGTTATGATGTCCGCATTATAGATAACATTTCGGACTTTCTTAAAACATGTAGCCGGGTTTCTCGGTGCGCATTGCATCGACAAGCTCCCTCGGAAGACCTCTGTCCACGAGGTGATCCCAGCCGGGGATAAGTGACTTGGAAATCGCTGAATTCACGAGGTCGTACAACTGTATATAAATTGTTCCCGGAGCGTATATTGTGCCAAGTACCCATGGCGGAACGTCAAAATAATTTTTGAAATGTCCGGGTACTACTCCTGAAAGGACGTCGTTAAGGATTGATGAAATCTTTTCGTTGTAATACCATTTCTTTATCGGAGAATTTGTAAAATTTCCCTTCGGGATATACACCTTCCAGTCTATATTGAACATGGACTCGTTTCCAACGAATTCCGAACTGCCGCCAAAATTGTCCAGAGCTGTCTGAGGAGGGTATTCTTCGATTCCAGACACTGAATTGACAACCTTCATGTCGAATTTGTTATAAACGCCCATATACCTGTTTATAAGCCTGTCCAGTTCCTCGATTTCCGGAGTTGACACAAGAGGGTCATTCTGCAACTGCTCTGATATGAGGTAGTATTCCTCAAGCGATGCGTTAAGTATCAACTTCAAATAATAATTAAATCTGTCACCAGACATGGTCCCTCTCGCCAGCACATATGTGCTACAGAATCATAAGTAACTTACGTATATAACCTTAGCGAATGCTATCACAAAAGGCTAGCAATTGAAATAAGAACAAACTCCAGACTTGTGCTTTTATTTTTCTATACGCAGGTTTAGTTGTCCTTTCTGCTAGAGCAAACAGATAAAGCATGAAATCATGATGTTTCCAATGGAACAGACTGAAAAGGATGCAAAAATCGCCCAATATCTGCAGAACACGATGACCATAAGGGAGGCCGAGTTCCCGGCAGAGATTTCTCATGGCGTTCAAAGAAAGAATTTTCTTATCACCCCGTGGGAGATTACCCAGGTAATTCAGAATCTGGAAGGCGTTTCCATGCCTGAACTGGAAGGTTTCCTATTTAGGAATAGTGGTATTTTCACGGCAGTTTCCATAAATAATGGTGAACGCACTATAAGACTGCAACCCCACGCAGACCTGGCTTACTACCGTATAGATGGAGCGGATTCTATCCCAGTGAAATCAGAGATCCGCCTGAAGGATGTTTTCGGACTGCTGTTATACAAGAAAATAGAGTCATTGTCAGAGAACGGCAAGAGTTGGGTAAAAAAAGAAGATGCCATATTCGAAATCAAGAACTCACTTATGCTTCCGGATGATTTCATCCCGCAGTCCTGGATGGTGATTGTTGAGAACAACAACCCTATTGAATCAGACAGGGTGATTGAGTGCATACAGGGCATCCTCGGGAGAAAGTGGATATATGTTTTTTCATCTTACGAGAATGGAAAAGCAATAATGCCATACTTCTTCTACAACAGACGGGAAGATGGGTTGCCTGAAGTCGCTGAAGAACACCTTTCTTCCATATTGACCAGTGAATTTGAGGCACTTAGAAGTTCACCTGAATTCGCGGTGTTTACCATGACAAGGATCCTGAAAAGCGTTATTTTCAACCTGGAGAATAAAGGGATACGCGAACTCAGGAAACCTCTATTTGACAGTGGAAAGGTAAAATTACTGATGGACGAGAACCTAGTCAGCGAAATTGATGGAAAATATTTCATAAAAGAATCTGTGTTGCTTGCCGATCTAGAATCACTGAGAAACAAATACCTGGATCTTTCCAGGGAATTTTCAATGGAGTGGATGGAGCGCATAATCCATCTTTGAGAGTTTGTAGACCCCATCAGCAATAGAAGATGCTATATACTTTTTCAGTCGATCAGGCATTCTGCTATAAACGGGTCAGAAGTATGCCAGTCAAGAGGCAATCCCAAAATATAAGTTGGCGTGACGATGATCATTTCCGTGTAAATATTTTTATGTGAAGAGCCCATATTAAACTATGTTGAATTTAACGGGTGGAATTTCTGATTAATCCAGATTACATGAGTTCTATACAAGGTTGCCATGAGATGAGCCCTCATTCATACCTTGGTCCACATAAACTTAATGATGGCACAGTCATAATAAGGGGTTATTTTCCCCAGGCGAAAAGGGCCTGGGTTCAGTTAGAAGGAAACGAAGCGAGAGAGGACATGATCTCGGACGGAAAAGGTTTTTACCACTACGTTTCAAACGATGAGTCCAGGATCAGGAGATATACGATTTCGTACGAAGATGAAAGTGGATACGTTGATGCCAGGGGTGACCCATACGCCTACCTTCCGGAAATCTCCGATTTTGATTTATTTCTCTATGGGAAGGGACAGTTATATGAGAGTTACCGCACCTTTGGCTCTCACTTGACGGTCAGGGATGGAGTGAGTGGAGTAAGGTTCGTGGTGTGGGCACCAAACGCAAGATCTGTAGCAGTAGTGGGCAACTTCAACCACTGGCACGCCGGCATGAACCCCATGTCAAACGTGAAAATGTCAGGGATATGGGAAATTTTTATCCCAGGCATCACGCACAATGAATACTACAAGTATGCGATAAGGGCAAACAACGCGGAAAACGTCTCACTTCGGACCGATCCTTATGCTTTCCTGACCGAGAAGCGCCCGAGGACCGCCTCGATCGTAATGGAAATACCATCGGGGTGGGGCGACGACCAATGGATCAGCAGAAGGACCTCAACCGGATCAAGGAATTCAGCAATTTCTATCTACGAAATACATCTCGGTTCCTGGAGAAGATCGGATTCCGGAGAGTTCAAAAACTACAGGGAAATTGGGGATGAACTTGTTAATTACGTGAAGGGGATGGGTTTCACTCACGTAGAGCTAATGCCAATTATGGAACATCCTCTCGATGAATCGTGGGGATATCAGGTTATCAACTATTTTTCTCCTACGTCAAGGTTTGGGACGCCAGAAGATTTCATATATTTTATTGAAAAGATGCATGACAATGGCTTAGGAGTTATCCTGGACTGGGTACCAGCACATTTTCCGGACGATGAATACGGGCTTTCCATGTTCGATGGTACCCACCTATACGATCACGATGACCCGAGGAGGGGAAGCCATCCGGATTGGGGAACCAGAATTTTCAACTATGGGAGAAATGAGGTTCGTAATTTCCTGATTTCCAGCGCACTGTTCTGGATTGAGAAGTACCATGCGGACGGGATTCGAATAGATGCCGTTTCATCCATGCTGTACCTGGATTATTCACGCAAGGAAGGAGAGTGGATTCCAAACAAGTACGGCGGAAGGGAAAACCTGGAAGCCATTTCGTTCCTGAGGGAACTATCATCCGTTCTGCATGATCGTTTCCCTGGGACCATGCTCATAGCAGAGGAATCAACAGCCTGGGAAGGGGTGACAAAACCTGCCGAACTGGGAGGATTAGGGTTTGACTACAAGTGGAACATGGGATGGATGCACGACACGCTTGAATTCTTCTCCAAGGACTCAATTTACAGGAAATATGATATGGGCAGGCTCACTTTTTCTGTATGGTATGCGTTCAGCGAGAATTTTATACTACCGATTTCACATGACGAGGTAGTACATGGCAAGGGATCCATCTACGGAAAGATGCCTGGCGATGAGTGGCAGAAACTGGCAAACGCCAGGCTACTTTTTTCTTACATGCTGGCATACCCGGGAAAGAAACTGATATTTATGGGAAACGAATTTGTACAGGATGGGGAATGGAATGCCCTGAGCAGCCTTGACTGGAAAACCGGGCAAGAGACGGCACACCACCAGGTCTCATTGCTCCTGTCCGACCTCAACAGCATCTATAGAAAGAAGGAAGCATTGCACGAAGAGGACTGTTCCCACAGGGGATTCGAGTGGATAGATTTTAACGATTCCAATAATAGCGTGATAAGTTTTATCAGGCATTCAGGCGAGACTTCCGGCGAGATTGTGGCTGTTTTTAACTTTACGCCTGTCCCCAGATATAATTACGTTATCGGGGTGAACCGACCGGGTTTTTATAAGGAGATATTTAACTCAGATTCCAGGGAATATGGGGGGAGTGGAGTTGGTAACTATGGAGGACGGCTTTCTTCCGCGCAGGGAATGCATGGGAAGAAAATGTCCCTTGAAATCACTTTGCCGCCATTAGGTGCGGTGTTATTCGAATCTGAGGAGGTAAAGAAACAATGAATGCGTCAAGGATTTCCATAGAAAACGTGCGTCCCCAGATTGATTGCGGCAGATATCCATCGAAGAGGGTCATAGGAGATACATTCACCGTTGAAGCCGACATATTCACACACGGGTCCGAGAGAATCCGGGCGGATCTCAGGTACCGGAAAATTGGGAATATTAAATGGAAAGCTTCACCGATGACCCCTGGATACAACGATAGATGGACAGGAAGTTTCACAGTTGAGGACGAGGGATTATATGAGTATACTATCGGGGCGTGGATAGATACCTACGCCACTGTCCTTGGTAACATTGAGTCCTGGTATAGGGGAGGTGAAAGTATATCCAGTGACCTCGCTGTCGTTTCGACACTCCTATCCAGCATAACGGAGAGGACAAAAGCGAGGGAGAGATCATTTATTATTGAAAAGATTTCGGCAATAAAAACTGCCAGCCCACCTGAAGTAATAGAAATATTAAAAGGCACTGAACTTGGTTCACTTGTGCAGAGATATCAGAAAAAATTGTATCCTGAGACATATGGCCTGAAACTAAGGCTAGTTGTAGAGAGAAAAAGGGCTGGTTTTGCCAGCTGGTATGAACTATTTCCGCGGTCTCAGGGCGTGAAACCTGGAACATCTGGAACTTTTCTTGATTGCGTTCGGAGACTTCCTGACATTGCTGCAATGGGATTTGATGTTTTATACCTGACGCCCATCCACCCTATCGGTATTACCCAGCGGAGAGGAAAAAACGGGTCCCGTGTTGCAAAAGTCTCAGATCCGGGTAGCCCATGGGCGATAGGTAACGCGGATGGCGGTCATGATTCCATAAATCCTGAGCTGGGAACCATGGAGGAATTTATAGGTCTGATCAGGGAAGCAGCAGAGTACGGGATTGAAATAGCACTGGATCTGGCGTTCCAGTGTTCCCCGGATCATCCCTACGTAACCCAGCATCCGGACTGGTTCTTTAAACGGCCTGACGGGACCATAAGATATGCCGAGAACCCGCCTAAGAAATATTATGACATATTCCCGCTGAATTTCGATTCTGAGGACTGGGAAAATCTCTGGATGGAACTCAGGAGAGTCGTTATTTTCTGGGTTGAAAAGGGGATAAAGATATTCAGGGTAGACAATCCGCACACAAAACCATTTGAATTCTGGGAATGGCTCATAAGGGAGGTAAGGACGGAATACCCGGACGTTATATTTCTGGCTGAAGCCTTCACGAGGCCTGCTGTTATGTACGAACTTTCAAAGCTTGGTTTTTCTATGTCGTACACATATTTCACATGGAGAAACTACGATTTTGAGATAAGAGATTACTTCACAGAACTTTCCTCCCCGCCAGTTTCGGATCACTTCAGACCAATGCTGTTCACGAACACCCCTGATATCCTTCCGGCAATACTCCAGGCAGGAGGCCGGGCAGCGTTCAAGATCAGGGCAGTACTGGCAGCCACGCTTTCACCACTATGGGGGATTTACAGTGGGTTTGAACTATGTGAAAATGAGGCCCTGGAGAACAGCGAGGAATATCTTAACTCGGAGAAGTATGAAATAAAGATCAGGAACTGGAACAGTGAGGGAAATATCACTCAGCTAATAGCATCCCTTAATTCAATCAGGAGAGAGAACATTTCGATGCAGGAGTTCGGTAATTTGCGTTTCCATCAGAGCGACAATCCAAATATTATATTTTACAGCCGTGTATCTGCAGACAGGAAAAATGCAATACTAGTAGCCGTAAACCTGAATCCGAGGGAACTGCATTCCGCGAATCTCAAGGTTCCGCTTGATCTTCTTGGGGTCAGCGGTGACACTCCATACAAAATCATGGATCTGCTAACAGGAGAGTTATATGTATGGCAGGGCATGTATGGTTATGTCAGGCTCACACCGGACCAGAGGATGGCTCATGTTTTCAGGGTTGAGAGGTAGTTAGGATGGATAATAATCCGCTGTGGTACAGGGACGCAGTATTCTATGAATTACCCGTAAAATCTTTTTTTGATTCCACCAATGATGGGACAGGTGACTTCAATGGCCTTCGGATGAAGCTGCCGTATCTTCATGACCTGGGTGTTGATGCCATATGGCTGCTGCCATTCTATAAGTCCCCCCTGAAGGATGACGGATACGATATCTCGGATTACTATTCTATCCAGCCGGAATATGGCACCCTCGAATATTTCAAAGGGTTTATAGCAGAGGCTCATGCCATGAATATACGAGTGGTGGCAGACCTGGTTCTCAACCACGTGTCTGATCAGAACCAGTGGTTCCAGGATGCGAAGAAGAGCAGGGACTCACCCAAAAGGGACTGGTTTGTATGGAGCGATTCCGACATGAAATATAGCGGAGTCAGGATAATATTCATAGACAGTGAAATCTCCAATTGGACATGGGAACCTAACACCAAGCAGTATTACTGGCATAGATTCTATTCTCATCAGCCTGATCTTAACTATGACAATCCCGAAGTGCGTGAGGAGATGAAAAACGTCATAAGGTACTGGCTTCGCCTGGGACTTGATGGGTTCCGCTGTGATGCTGTTCCATACCTGTTTGAGCGTGAGGGCACGAGCTGTGAGAACCTGCCGGAAACCCATGAATACTTCAAGGAGATAAGAAAAATGATGGATGAGGAATTCCCGGGAACGATACTGCTTGCCGAGGCAAACCAGTGGCCAACCGATGCAAAGCAATACTTCGGGAATGGTGATGAGTTCCACATGGCATTTAATTTCCCCTTAATGCCAAGGATGTTTATCTCCCTTGCCCGCGAAAATAGCTTTCCACTTATCAATATTATCAGCCAGATCCTGCCGATCCCGGATAACTGTGATTGGGCAATATTCCTCAGGAATCATGATGAGCTCACCCTCGAGATGGTTACTGATGAAGAGCGGGATGTCATGTACAACGAGTATGCAAAACTTCCAAAGATGAGGCTGAATCTGGGAATAAGAAGACGACTTGCCCCTCTCGTGGATAATGACAGGGCTACCCTGGAACTCCTGAATGCACTGATGTTCTCCCTCCCGGGCACCCCAATCATCTACTATGGGGACGAGATTGGGATGGGCGACAACGTTTACCTTGGAGACAGGAATGGCGTCAGAACACCGATGCAATGGTCGTATGACAGGAATGCAGGTTTCTCAACCGCAGATAATGAACAGCTGTATTCCCCTGTCGTGACTAACCCGAATTACCACTATGAGAGCATCAACGTCGAATCAGAGCTGAGATCCGGGTCGTCTCTCCTGAATTGGATGAAAAAAATGCTGAGAGTCAGGAAGAATTACTCTCAACTTCTGGGAAGGGGCAGGATAAGGTTCATAGACCAGAAAAATCGCAGGGTGCTAACATACGTTAGGGAGTATAGCGACCAACGGATGCTGTGCATTTTCAACCTGTCAAGGAGACCGACGTATGTTGAGCTCAACCTCCCTGAATTCAGGGGCCTCAAGCCCCTGGAAGCCATAACAAAATCACCTTTTCCCCGCATCGGAGACCTGCCTTATTTCTTCACGCTCCCCCCAAGAGGCTTCTTCTGGCTGAACCTAACCGTGCCGGATCACGAGGATGAGAAGGATTTTGATGATTGAAGCTTCGAAATCATTCCTGCAGGATCATTTCAATTCATCTTTACTTGACTATGCGAGTGTCCAGAGATGGTATGCACATAAAGCCAGTAACGCGAAGAATCTGGAAATATTGAGCGCTTTCTCCCTTGACAATTCCAATACAGTTATTGCCCTCATATGCGAAATAACCTTCGCGGGCGACGAGAAGGCGTTATATTACATTCCCGTCGAAATTTCAGAAACGGAAGATGAGAATGCCATCGGATCACTAGTCATAAATGGCGAATGCATAACCATGAAGGACGCTTTTCTCTCCCGGAGATACGCAGACAGCCTTCTGGACAATTTCATGATAGGTGCAAGGATATCAGACGAAGGCTGCTTTCTCTCCTTTTCCGTCACTGACAGTTTCGGGAAACCGCCAAACCATGAATTCCGGCTGGTCAAGTCAGAGCAGAGCAACAGCTCCTTCATCATTGGGAACTCGATTATCATAAAGAATTACCGAAACATCAAACCTGGAGAAAACCCCGATATTGATGTCCCGGAGAAACTTTTTGCCAATGGCGCATTCCGTGAAACCCCAGCACCAATGGGCGATGTTGCTTATTATGGCAAATCCGGCAAGATTTACATAGCCTATGCGTCCAGATTCATAGCGGATTCAGAAGATGCGTGGAGTCGTTATAACAGACTGTTCAGTGATATGTTAGGAAGAAATTCTGCAGGCGATAACTTTGAGGAGAAATTTCAGACCGAGTTCATTCAGGCAGCGGGTAACCTTGGAAGACTCACAGGTAGAATGCACCGTGCACTTTCCTCCATCGAGAGTCCATCCTTCACACCCGAAGAGGTGGTGGAAAAAGATATAACCGGGATTACCAGTCAGATCCGTGTACACCTGGAAACCGCAGGTTCCATGATAGAGGAAAGAAAAAGCATCAGCTCACGGCTGGGAGGCAGTCCCGCATCGGACAAATGGCTCAGATCGCTTGAATATGCCGAGAACTACCTTCTTTCGAAGCTTAGAGGAAGCCATGCCCAGAAGATAAGAGTACATGGGGACTATCATTTGGGACAGATCCTGATGGCCGGAGACAGTTATTATGTCATCGATTTTGAAGGCGAACCGATGAAGAACATATCAGAGAGAATCAGGAAATATCCTCCTGAAAAAGATATTGCCGGGATGATCAGGTCCCTGGATTATCTCCTTCAGTCAATTTTTAAAATGAAGAGGAATGGCGGAGTTGAAGAATTCATCAATGCGACGAGAGTTCGTGCAGAGAAAGCCCTCGTCGATGCTTACAGGGAAGCCATAAACAGTAATCTGGAGTTGCTCGGGACAGACCCAGGATTCGCAGAAATGCTGCTAAAGATGTTTGTGACTGAAAAATCTGCCTATGAACTCGTATACGAGCTCAACAACCGGCCGGGATGGATCGAGGTCCCATTGAATTCCATCTTGAGGATTTTCAACGAGTTCAAAATTAAATAGCATTAATTGGAAGCGGCACAACGGTCGCGTAAACACAAAACCTATATTAGGCAACAATAGTATTCCTTTGCCATGCTCAATGCCCGAACGGGAAATCCCTACCCACTGGGAGCAACTATCACCGACGATGGCACAAACTTCGCCATCTTCTCAGAAAACGCAACCTCAGTAGAACTTGAGATTTACAGGAAGAGTGATAATTCCTCCCCGTCCGAGGTTATTTCATTCAAGAATGTCGACAATCACGTCTGGCATGCTCATCTTTCCGGAATTGGAGCTGGCACCATGTATGGGTACAGGGTTGACGGTCCGTTCATGCCGGAAAAGGGACACCGCTTCAACCGTAACAAGCTGCTCATAGATCCTTACGCGAAGGCATTATCTGGAGCCATAAAATGGAGCGATGATATTTTTGGTTACATACTCGGGGATCAAAACGAAGATCTGTCCTTCAACAGGAATGATGATGCCGGCCTTGTACCAAAGTCCATTGTATACGGCGATAATTTTGACTGGAAGGGAGTGAAATCGCCAAAACACCCGTGGAACAGGACCGTCATTTATGAAACACACGTAAAGGGTTTTACGAAAAGGCTTGGTACCATCCACGAGTCTATAAGGGGGACCTTTGCAGGCTTGTCTTCACGAACTGCCATAGAATATCTCCTTGATCTTGGAATCACTGCCGTGGAGCTGATGCCAGTTCACCAGAAAGTTGACTCCGACTATCTTCAGAAGAAGGGGCTTTCAAACTATTGGGGGTATAACACAATTGGGTACTTTGCGCCCGATATCAGGTATAGTTCCAACCAGAATCCGGCCGAACAGATAAATGAATTCAAGAATCTCGTCAAGAACATGCACGAGAACAACATCGAGGTCATCCTGGACGTGGTGTATAATCATACCGGAGAGGGAAATCAACTCGGACCCACCCTCTCTTTCAGAGGTATTGACAATGCAGCTTATTACAGGCTCAATCCTGAGAACCAGCGTTTTTATGACGACTTTACCGGAACAGGAAACAGCCTTGATGCCGGACATCCTCAGGTATTGCAGCTGATAATGGACAGCCTGAGATACTGGGTAACTGAGATGCATATCGATGGATTCCGTTTTGATCTTGCGGCTACCCTTGCCAGGCAGCTGTTTCACGTCGATCGTCTCTCTGCGTTTTTTGACATCATACACCAGGATCCAATACTTTCCAGAGTGAAACTCATTGCTGAGCCATGGGATATTGGCCCTGGCGGTTATCAGGTTGGAAGGTTTCCGGTTCTCTGGGCAGAGTGGAATGGAAAATACAGAGACTGTGCCAGACATTACTGGAAAGACCGTGGCAACAATGTTGGGGAATTTGCAACAAGACTCTCTGGCTCGCCGGACCTGTATGCAGGGAATGGCAGGAGACCGCACGCGAGCATAAACTACATAACTGCCCATGATGGTTTTACGATGAATGACCTTGTTTCCTACAACACCAAACACAACGATTCCAACTTCGAAGGGGGGAAGGACGGCACCGACGACAATATAAGCGAAAATTTTGGAGCTGAGGGTCCAACGGACGACCAGGGCATAAATGCATCCAGGAACAAAAGGATGAGAAACTTTTTCCTGACACTCCTCACATCTCAGGGAGTACCAATGATTCTGGGTGGAGACGAGATCATGAGAAGCCAGGCTGGAAACAACAATGCCTACTGCCAGGATAACGAGACAAGCTGGTACGACTGGGATCTTGATGAAAAAAGGCAAAAGATGCGGGAATTCGTCAGGAGGGCTATTTCCATTCGGATGCGGTACAGCATGCTTCGGAGGAGAGAATTCCAGAGGGGTGCCATGATAAGCGGCACAAATGCCAAGGATATAATGTGGTTGAATGCAGACGGAAGCGAAATCAGGCAAGAACAGTGGAATGACGCGAACCTCAGGGCACTCGGAGTTCTTCTGACACATACTGAAAGAGATCTTCCGGAAAGCCCATCCTCGCGGGCACACCCCGAGGATATTATGATAATATATAATCCAGCAGATTATGTCATTGAGTTTTCCCTTCCGGCCAGGTGGAAATCACAGGAAATAATCATAGATTCAATACCCGGCCACCATGATGTGTTCCCCATACCGGTTGGGTCAAAGAAGATCAGCGTGGAAGCATCTTCAATTTCCATGCTCAGGGAAATAACCTGAATTTCAGAGCATGGCTATTGCAACTGCAGAGTAGGGTTCCATAATCAACTCATTGCCACCTGATAGCTTTCCGGAACCTGCGCCCCCATATTTTGGATCTGCTGTGTCCATCAGCACTTCATATGGTTGTTCGATCCCCGGTTGAAATCTCTTTTCAGAGTACGAGAGAAACACGGCAAAATTTTCCCCATAACGCAGTTCTATGACATCTGCTCCACCTGTAGCTCGCCCGACCATGTGTTTTTTTCCGGAGATGTACTTTGTGCGTAACCTGATAAGGTCCCTGTACAATTCATTGTATTTCATGCCTCTGTCAAGCCTTGCTGAATCCCAATCAAGAATTGAGGCTTTGAACGAACTTTCCGCGAAAGGATCCGGTATTGAGGTGTCCCACCCGAATGAGGAGAATTCTGACAGTCTGCCCGACCGTACTGCTTTGGTGAATGTTTTGTCGGTGGAGTCTGCAAAGAACAGAAATGGATTCCTCTCACCATTCTCTTCACCCATGAAAAGCATCGGGATGTAAGGCGAAAGTATGACAGAGGCAGCGAAAAGCCTTGCGCGATCATCCCCCATCAGGGTGAACGGACGCTCACCGTAGGCACGGTTCCCCACCTGATCATGGTTCTGCGTAAATACGACCAGGCGATCTTGCGGGACAACCTTGAATCTTGAACCGCGGATTTTGCCAAGGAATTCAGAATAAACTCCATCATAGACAAATCCGTTGGTAAATGCTCTGACAATCTGGTCAAAGTCTCCATAATCCACATAGTATCCCCTATTCTCGCCCGTAAGGTATGCGTGTATCGCATGATGGAAATCATCGTTCCACTGGGCATCCATGCCGATTCCACATTTTTCCTGCGGCATCACAGTGGCAGGGTCGTTCCTGTCGGTTTCAGCGATCAGCTTTATCCTTCTCCCCAGTTTGTTCTGCATTTCATTCTTCAAGGAGGAGATTTCCTTCATGATTGAAGTCGGCGAGGAATCATATATGGAGTGGATAGCATCCAGCCTCAGTCCATCGAACCTGAACTCTTCAATCCAGTAGCTTACGTTCTGCAATATGAAAGCCCTGACCGCCCCTGATCCGCCTGAGTCATAATTTATCGCTTCTCCCCATGGATTGTTGTAAGTGCTGCTGAAATATGGACCCAGGTCATGGAACACGCCGCCAACAGGTCCGAAGTGATTGTAAACAACGTCCAGAATCACGTTTATGCCTTCCCCGTGGTAGGCGTCAATCAGGTTCTTGAGATCATCCGGCGTTCCGTATGAAACACTTGGGGCAAAGGGGAACACACCATCATATCCCCAGTTCCTTGAACCGTAGCACTGGGCAAGGGGCATCAGCTCCACTGTGTTTATGCCTATGTCTCTTAGGTGATCGATCCTTTCTTTCAATCCGGAATACTTTCCTTCTGGAGAATAAGTGCCTACATGCACCTCCTGAATTATACTCTCACTCATCTCATAGGTTTCCCACGAATCATTTTTCCACCTATAGCCAGATGGATTGACCAACATCGATGCCCCCCCGATCCCTTCAGGTTGGAACCTTGATGCCGGGTCAGCAATTATTTTCCCGTTATCCAGGGAAAACCTGTATAATGAACCTTCTGAAGCATCAATGCATGCCCTATGGAAACCAAAGTCCCCCGTCGTCATCCTGATCTTCTTGCCGGATTCCGGCAGTATTACCCATGCCTCGGAAACAAATGGCGCCCAAAGTCCCAATTCAATCTCATGATCAGACAGAAAGTTTGGGCCATGGTGCATAGCGATATTCATTCAGTTCCCCCTGAAACGCCGGAATAGAGCACCATGAACGGCAACGTGCCCATTCCTTCGAGAACATTGATTTTTCCATTATTTTCTATGGTTTCCCCGGTGAAGATATTCACGAATTTCCTTGGAGCGCTTTTGGGGACAACAAGTACTGTTTCCGACAGTATATCCATACCCGGCGGCCCGTTTCCATCCGCCATAACTCCTTCGAGATCAATGAACACAGATACCATAAGCCACTGGTCCCTGTATACCATTGCGAATGTGAATAAATTTCGTGCTGCCCTTCCGGTTTCCACTATCCTCACGTATCGACCCTGCTGGAACAGGTCAGGGTGATCCCTCCGAAAATTCAATAATATGTAGTTTACAGCCAGTTTCAGGTCTCCGTTTTCTTTATTTTTCAATATTGACTCAAGATCTCCGGCTTCCAGCCGACTCCTCACTGCCGACAGCCTGTTTCTCAGGAAGTTGAAATCGGTATCGATCCTGTTATCCGGGTCAGTGAAACTCGTGTTCATCACCTCCGAGCCGCGATAGGTGTCCGGAATGCCCGGAAGAGCGATCTTCAAGACTGATTGCGAGACGGAGATCAGGGTACCTTGCGGGACAATATTCTGGTAGAAACTGGAAAATAGCTTGATGAATGCTGGGTCCTTCATTATTCCCGTAATGAATTTCTCCACCCCATCCTCATAGCCCTTATTGATGCTGTTCCATTCCGTGTTGATGGCTGCCTCCCTCAGTGTCTTCTTTACATGGCCGGTGATCCTTTTGTGAAACTCCCCATTTGCCCAATTTTCAGGAGACTCTGCAAGCAGCAGCTGATATATCATGTATTCCTCATTCGCGGACGGGATTCTTAGCCCGCTGGCATCAGATATGTACCTTGAGGCGATGACTGCTGAACGCCCGAGGAAATTGACCCATTCGTCCGGATTGCCTGAAATGGCGCAGATCCTGGATCTGAGATCCTCTCCCATCTTTGTATCGTGGGTGGAGAGAGAATTCATGCTATTCCTGTGGTTATGGGCCCGCTTCTCGATAAATCTGTGAAATTCCTGTTTTGAAATGGAAAAAACTGATGGATCGCCACCAACCTCATTCATGGATACCAGTGGATTATAGATGAAAAATGCGCGATCCTCACCCGATTTCGCCATTACAGCGGGCATAAACTGCTGCAGTCTTGCGAAACAGAACAGGGCTGGATCATCATTCTTGGCCTCGCCGAGCAACCTTATAATTGCTGATTGTTCAACTGAAATGCCAGCCTGACCGGCCGAGGCTTTGATTGCCCTTTCAATAGTCGTTATGTCCTTCCCGTCAATTCTTGATCTGGACAGGTATGTCCTGTAAACCGGCATATGCACCAGTGTTTCCCTTATGCAATCCTCCAATCCTTTCATTGATACTTCCTGCCCGTAAATCTTTGTGCGCAGGACTTTGTAAAGCTCATGGAACAAATAATGCACTTCGTTGGAGAAGTAGGAAACCAGAAAGTCCCTCCTCAATTGTTTCTCGATCTGGCGATAAGATTTCGAATTTTTCGTGAACTCCCGGTATATCCCTAGAATTGCCTCCTTATTCTTCCCGCTGGTGAAAAGTGAATTGCAGTAAAAGGCGAAGTCGTATCCCGTTGTTCCGGAAACAGGCCACGTATTCCTGAGTTCTTCACCGTATCCAAGTATCTTCTCAACATAAATGGTGCCCAATCCAGATTCACGCTCCAGCTTAACCAGGTAACTTTCCGGGTCATACAGTCCGTCGACATGATCGACCCTGAATCCATCTATATAACCGGCATTCGCAAGTTGAATGATCTTTTCGTGGACAATCCTGAAGGTTTCCGGCAACTGCTCGTTGAGTGAAATCAGGGAGTTCACCGTAAAAAATCGTCGAAAGTTTGTCCCACGGATAAGATGTCTCCAATACATTGGCAGGTAGTTCTGGTTCTGGACTACCCTGTGAATTTTCTCGGGATCCTTGTTTATTTCTTCGAAAAGGGTCCGGGCAGCGTCACGGTTGAATTCACTCCCTGTCAGTTCCGTAATGGAATGACTTGATAGGGGTATTTTTGCCCCCTCAACCCAGAGAGATGGCTGTTCGCCAGCAGAAAGCCTTATCCTTCCAGAATTCAATGAATCCTCATAACTAGCGTTCAGCAAAGGGAGCATCGGCTTGAAGTCTATTTCTTCAGTCCGGTAAAACAGATCAATCATATTGATGTAGGAAGATTTCCTTCCATTTATGAAGATGTCTTTCAGATAACGATTTGTTGTGTCCGCAGACATATGATTGGGAACAATATCCTGTATCCAACCAATTCCGATTTCATGCGCCTTTCTCGAAACCCTGCGGAATGCTTCCTCTCCGCCAATATCTGTATTCACTTCCCCGAAGTCTATGGTATCATAGCCATGTGGGCTTCCAGTTTTGGCGAGAAGTATTGGCGATGCATAAATATGCGTAACTCCAAGTTCATGAAGATAATCAAGTATTCCCTCAAGATCAACTAACCTGAAAGTCGGCGAAAGTTGTATTCGATATGTGGAACAAATTGAATTGCCCATTGCAATTCAAAACATTTTACCAAGCTTTATAAATCTTGCCCGGCAATACACAATCAGCCGGTACCTGCCGGGGATCGTACATAGAGAATTTATTTAAGCAGGGGACGTTTGCTGAATTATGGTAAGATTTCTCCCACTTGGAAATGGGAGGCTGCTCGTTAACTTTGACAGGGACATGAATCTCATAGATTTTTATTATTCTAAAAGCCAGGGTGAAAATCATGGAGGACGCCCCTTCAGGTTTGGAATTTCCGTGAATGACTCGTTCCATTGGATCGATTCCACGCTCGCCAAGAATGTCGACTACGTTGATCATACAATGATAGGCAAGTGGGATTTCAGTCTGAAGGGAGTGGACTTCAGTACGGAAAATTTTGTGGACATCTATGAGGATGTCTACGTAAGGAGGATTACTGCTTCAAATAATTCAGGGGAAGCGGTAGACCTGAAATACTACTTTCACCAGAATTTTTACATTTACGGGAATGACATAGGAGATACCGCTGTTTTTATGCCGGACCTGAATGGCATCCTCCACTATAAGGGAGCGAGATATTTCTTCGCTTCCATTTGTGATGCTAATGATGGAAAGATGGATCAGTTTGCCATAGGCGTTAAGGAATTCATGGGCATGGAGGGAAGCTGGAAGGATGCTGAAGACATAAACCTATCCGGCAACCCTGTTGCAATGGGTTCAGTAGACTCTATTCTGAGGCATACAGCGAAGATTCCTCCCGGCGGCAAGCAGGAGATATTCTACTACATTCTGTGCGGAACATCACTTGAAAAGATAACGTCCGCCAGCCACGATATAACTTTCGAGAAGCTGAAGCGCTACGAACTCCGTACCTCAAACTACTGGAGATTGTGGGGATCGAAGCAGAGAATTGTGTTGGATGACCGCTTGACCTCTCTTTACATAAGATCATTGCTCATTGTCAGGAGCCACATGGGAGAAAACGGAGGGATTGTCGCTTCAAGCGATAGTGAAACCATCAAGGCAAACAAGGACGGATATTACTATGTGTGGCCCCGTGATGCAGCGATTTCTGCCTACGCCCTCATCAGGGCAAATCACTCAGGCCCCGCCAGAAAGTTCCTTAACTTTTCAAGATCCCTCATCTCCCCGGGCGGATACTATTCGCATAAGTACACCATGGGAGGGAACCTGGCGAGCAGCTGGCTTCCGATGATCATTGGCAACAAGAGTGTGCTCCCCATCCAGGAAGATGAAACTTCGCTTATGGTCTGGGCAATCTGGAAACACTACGTCAAGAATAATGATATTGAGTATCTTTCCCAGTTCTATGAGCCGATTATCAAAAAGTGCGCTAACTTCATAGTTTCATTCCTTGGAGAGGATGGTCTCCCCAAACCATCATACGACCTATGGGAGGAGAGATTCGGGATACACACATTCACAGTCGCTACATCATATTCTGCCCTGAATGCGGCTGCCAAATGTGCCAGGACATTCGGGGATGAAGATACAGCATTAGAATATGAGGGAGTTATAGATCGCATGAAAAGAGCCTATGAGGAGAAATTCTATTCCGAGGAGGCCGGCATTTACGCAAGATCTCTAATAGATGGAAAACCTGACTTCACGCCTGACAGCTCGATCATGTCACTTTTTCTTTTCAACATGAAAGATGCAGGAGATCCAAGAATTGTATCCAGCATGTCAATCATCATGAAGAGGTTATGGGTGGAAGGCATCGGCGGACTGGCAAGATATGAGAATGACATTTACCAGAGGGTAAAGAAAGATAACAGGATACCCGGAAACCCCTGGATCATCACTACTTTGTGGGCTTCAGAATACTTCATGCTGCGGGGAGATCTCGACTCGGCACTGAAGATGATAAATTGGGTTGCTGATCACAAGCAGGATTCCGGCATACTTCCAGAGCAGGTTAACCCGTATGATGGATCTGCTTTGTCGGTTTCGCCGCTGGTCTGGAGCCATGCACAGTTCATTATAACCATTCTGGACTATGAAAGAGCATTGATGGATTCACCGTCCAGATCCAGTGTACAGATAATCCAGAGCGAATGAACCTATGTAAAGCCGACTTTGGGACGTTTGATCCGAATGCCAATCGGCCAGCGGGTTGGAGATCCGTTATCGTGATTATGCATTCTGATGCGGTTCGCTGAGGAATTCCCTGAGCTCCTTTGAAGAATCCCCAATGTTTTTTATCCGGCTGGAAATGTAATCCTTTGTGATTCCGTTTTTCTCGAATTCCGGAGATGAGGTAAAGTCACTTTCCAGTATTTTCTGGAAAATGGACTTGAAATCCGGACCGGCTATCTCTATGACGGACTTCATGAACTTGACGTAATTTGTGCTGGAGAGAATATCATCATCGCCCACTGAAAGCTTCAGTAGTCTTAGCTTGTGGAATTCAAGGGACTTCATGGAACTCATGACCCTGTTCAGGGCAGCTGCAAGAGAATCAGTATCCAGATTCTTGTTAAGGGCGGGCTGCGTAGTTATGTCCACCTGTTTCCCGGGATCCACATAGTCTACACTTAGCGAAGGCGCATTACCCCCTTTTGAAAATATGAACTTGAAGTTGGACTGTTTCGAGTCGTCTCCAAAATTACAGATAAGGTTGTCCCCAGATAGCTCGGCGGAAGCCATCACGTACCGATCTGTTTTCTCGTAATCTACCACGGGTTCCTTGCTTATCCAGGTCCCAGCCGTACCAACAGGGATCCGGAATGCCTTTATCAGAGAAGAAAAGAACAACGTGTCCCTGAAAATATCCAGGTTCTTGGCATTCAGGGAAAAGTCGTATTCTATGCCTCCATCGGACAGATACTTTGCCCTTGCATCATAGCCCCCCTCAACGCTTTTCAGGATTATACTACTCTCCCTGACGGGGAGGTAGTTTCCGGAGACGAAAGCTTCCAGTGCCTTGATCGAAAGAGTCCTGTTTGACTCGGTCTCCTCACCTATTTCCTTGATTTTTGAAGAATAGGCCTTGTTAATTTTTGTCTTAACCTGATCGAGGGAAGCGTTTGTGAAACTTATTATGGAATCCAGGCTCTCCTTAACGGCGTCAAGCCCTATCTCCTCATAATACTGTTTAATCATCCTGGTTATGGACTGAAGCAATTCATCAGACCTTGACAGCTTTGCACCCATTTCCTTCTGTAACTTTTCTGAATCGTCCTTCTTATCAGCAGATCTCCGGGAATAGGAAATTGCATCAAACAGATTAGACAAAATGCCCTTTGCTATGTATCCGTAACTTGATGCCTGCTGGTTTACATTGCCGGAAATCATTGATGGATGTATCGATGTATCAATAATAATAGTTTGCGCTTGCCGATTCTCCGAATCTCCTGTCAGACAATGGCTGCTTAGTTGGGTGATCTCACTCATAGATAGGGAAAGATTTATTTCTGAATGAAAATCATTGTATCTGGTATAAATTGCAAAGAGGCGAATCTGATAGACTTGAAGAACTTGTGGATAAGTTATCTCTTGACGTTAAAGCAGTTATGCTCCTTGCAAAAACTGACCCGGATGTTGTCGAACTTATTGAGAAAAAGATCAATCAGTCAGTTGATGGCGACATGCAGGACTTCAGAAAGATAGTGCAGAGGTCTAAGAATGTAAAAATACTCGGTGCGATACTCATATCCATCGGGGAGATAGCCCTCGCTTCCATGCTTACAATATCCGGAGTGGGGATCATTTTTCCCACCCTCCTCGGTTCACTTTCACCCGGGTCGTTTGTGCGTTACTTTTCCGCTTTCAACGTAGACATCAATAATCTTGGATTTGGCGGTTCTCTTGTGCTGATTGTCAATTATTCACTTTCCATAATACTCCTCGCATCTGCCTTCTACATATTGCGCAGGGTTTCCGAGGAACTTTCCGAAGCAGGACTCAGGGTTTAGGTGCCTCAATGAGAAGGTTAAATATAAGCAGGAAAGGGCTGGTGCTTGGATTCAAGATAGGAGCCGTTAGCGTAGGAACAGTTTTTCTACTGATGGGGATATCTTACCTTCTCACAATTGTCAGGCTTATCCTGGAGGGGTATCCCTTCAATATTGAACTTGTCTTCACGGTCATCGCATTTTTCGGTTGTGTCATTTCTGGATCGGCCCTAATTATAGCTTTTCCCGATTCACTACGTGTCAAATTCAGGAAACCCGAGATAAAGGGCATTGCCAGGCCCACATACGGTTTTGTCACTCTACTGGCAGTAGGCATCGGTTCCACCATTGGGTCCCCGCTTTTTGTGATAGTCCCTGAAAATATCATGGAATATTCTGTTCTCTCCATAGGGTCGCTGCTTATTGCTGCAACACTTTCAGTACTTATGGCGAAGGTTTACCACGACATGAACTCCTACTCCAACAGACAGGGGTTTGAAGCAGTTGGAGGACCTGCATTCTCCAGGCAGGCAATAGGATCAAGGAGTCTCAGGTACTTCATATCCAGATTCTCTATGTGGATAGCCAACACCGCTCTGGCAGCATTTTCCTCTATATTCTTTGTCCTCTTCGCCTTCCAGGTCGTACCATCGCTTCTCGAGGGATTTGGGTTTTCGGTATTTTCCAGTGACCTGGTCGTTTATGTCATAATTGCCATCTTCGTATTCTGGTTCCTGGTCAATGCCTTTTTTGAAAATATATTCCTGCGTGGCATCGGTATAGCCCAGATCATCATGGTGGTTGTTATGGTTTCAATACTATTAGTCCAGAATGGCGCCCTATTTTTAAAGGGTGGTTTTAACTTTTCCGGTTTTTTTTCACTGCCACACGGAGACCCAGCCTTCGCGATGATAATGAACACGGGATACCTGTTTATCCTCTTCTTCGGGTTCCAGGAGATTCAGACCCTTGACAGGGAGACCATCCAGGAAAGTGCAATACCCATTTACACACGGATAACCGGAAAAAAGCTGCAGAAGGTTTCTTACGCAGGTCTCGCGATGATAGCCACCGTGGTTATTTCCGCAATAGTCGAAATACTTTATGGGCTTGCTGTCTACAGCCTTCATCCTTCGTATAATTCACTACTGAATTCCAACATCCCCTCACTCTATATCGCGGGAAAGTTTCTTGGCCCACTGTGGGAAGTTGCAATTGCGATTTCCTTCATGATAGCAACTATAACGACGTTTGTTCCGGCTTTCCTCGCTGCATCAAGGCACCTGAGGGCTCTGTCTGAGGATGGTTACCTGCCTTCTTCGTTCAGGTCTATGTCATGGATCTTTACCATGATCATGATAGTAGTACTATCCCTGACGGGTGACAATTTCCTTGTAAATATCACCGATTTCATGGTATTAATAAGCCTTGGTTTGATCAACTTCTCTTCCCTTTGGCTCAGGAAAGTTAAGTTCCCAAACCTGAAAAGGATTGACCTGTACCCTATAGTGGTCGGATCGACCTGCTTCATGGTCGGTGCGTCGATGTATTTTCTCTACCCGTCGGTCGTGCTTCTTGGGTTCCTTGCAATCCTCCTGAGTTTCCTGGTATACGACATCCTTAACCTGGGAACCATAGGGCTCCAGCTCTTTATCATAATATTCAACATCGTCTCGTTTTACACACTTTCAGTGCTCAAATTCAACCTGAGCGACTATGGAATCAACTCCTCAACCTTCATAGGAGTACTGGGAAAGGATGCGCTAGTGGTGGCACCCATCGTGCTTCTGCTCAGCAGCCTGCTGCTTTCACTGAACATATTCATGGATGTATTCATTTTAAAGCGGACAAGGTTCAGGGTTAATCATAAAATTACATGAAGAAGCAGGATAGCTCTCGGATCAATGAAACTGGAGATCACAAAAACCTTATAAATAGAGGAATAGGATAATCAAGAGTGCAGATACTGGGATACACGGTACCAACATTGCAATCTTTTCTGGGTTCACTGAACCTTTTGCAGATCGGGTTCATAGGGATGATCATAATCATCCTGCTGATATTCACCATCAGGATGACCGTTGCACTTCATGGGACAAAGTATACCTTCTTCAGGGTTGCTTTTGTACCCATAGTATATACTGTTTTCACAATATACCTGTTCTACCAATCCATCGGTATGAACCTGTCGATACTCGGTACCGGTTATGTCCTGCATTCATACGTATTGCTGATCCCGGCCGGGCTTATAATCGGCTTCACTGCGGGAGTCAAGGCGGGTAAGAGCGTAAAAATATACGAAAAGAAAGGAAATCGGTACTTTAGAAAATCCCTCTGGATCAGCCTATTCTGGACCTCTTCGTTCGTGCTCGAATTTGTTTCCCTAATATACTTCCCCACACTAAATATCAGCCTCCTCTTTACCGGACTCCTCTCGCTGGCTACCGGAATGCTGGATGGACAGGCGGTCAGGACGCACTTTTTCAATAAGGCATACAGTGCTGGCCAGAACCGGGACTAATATATTTAACCATATATTTTGTCCGCCATATTTAAATAAAAATTGGGAAAGATTTTAATATTAAATAGTGGTAATAAGTGAACCGGAGAACATGAGGAAATGAAAGAGATATTGCATGAAGAAGATAATGCCGTGTCGCCAATAATAGCCACAATTCTCTTGATTGCAATAACTGTAGTTCTGGCAGCTACACTTTATTCTGTTATTGGCGGTTATACATCGTATCTGGGGTCTACAACTCCCACTGCTTCGCTTACAGTCACGGACTTGAATACACAAACTGACTCCTCATACATGATTTACGTCTCCTCGGTGAGTCCCAACGGCAACATCTCGCTATCTAATGTTAATCTGCTCGTAACCAACGGCACCGGGACTGTTTCGGAGATCAATCTGGGCTTTGCCTCGAAGTCTGGACCTTCTACTGCAAGCATGGGCGGCGTATGGAGTATCACTGTGAGTGCCGGGAATTACCTTGGCGAGAATCCAGTGATAACCGTCAAGAGCACTTTGGGCATACAGACGATCTCCTACCTTGAACTTATTGACACGACCACGCACGGAACCATTGCAACAGATTCCCCAACTCTTCCATGAAAATAGTTACTATTATGAAGATACCTGTTTCCTGAACTCCTCTATGGACGTGGTTTCAGGGAGGCAGGTGTAATTTTTGCATACATATGCCCTGGTCTTTCCATCGTTTATATCCTTAAGTTCCTGCATGAAAGTGGAATAGAACTCATTCCCTTCCTTTCCGGTTGCAGTTATGGTCATGTTCGGGTTATAGTTCTCCTGGGCAATCTTGATCATTTTGTCGCCAATACTGTCTTCCCCGCGGATGATTTTCACATGGGTTGTGGGTCCGATGGCAAAATCGAGAGCGCACATCAGGTACAGGTGGAAAACTGGCGCCTCAGAGACTGTTCCATACAGGGAATCCAGAGATTTTACTGCAATACCGTTAAGGCTATCATCGTCAACAAGATGAGACAGGCGCAACAGATTCAGTATCTGGACAGAGTTACCTGATGGTATCGCCCCGTCATACCATTCCTTTCTCCTTCCCCCAACCTCGTTCCTGTAGGTGGCTGTAAAGAAAAACCCGTAGTCCTTCGTGTCAAGGAACTCCTTGATGGCAGTTCTGTTGAGCCTGTTTGCATTTTCCAAATATTTAGTCTTCAGCGAGACCTCGTAGAGGTCAATGAGGCCACTTATTAGGAATGCATAATCATCAATGAAACCCTCAATGGCAGGTGAACCGTCGCGGAAGGTGTGGAAAAGACGATTTTCTCCGGCATCCATCTTTTCAATAATGAAATCGGCAGTCTCCTCTGCGAGTCTCAGGATATCACTGTTGCCGGTAGCCCTGTAACCAAGAGAGAGCGCAGATATCATGATGCCGTTCAGGCTCGTGAGTATCTTGTCGTCGGTGTGCGGCCTTGTTCTTCCGGACCTGTAATCAAACAGCTTCTTCCTGTCTTGCTCTATCCTTTCGGAAAGCGCTTTCGTTTCCAAAGACATCTGACTGGCCAACTCAGCTACATCTTTCTCCATGTAAAGGATGTTCTTCCCTGTGCTTCTTCCGGTGGATTCATCATGGTAGTTTCCCATCTGGTTTGCGTTGAATATGCCGGCAAAAAATTTTCCCTCCTCATCGCCCAGAACAGCCATTATCTCAGAATATGTCCATGTATAATATTTGCCCTCGACGCCTTCGCTGTCAGCATCAATTGCAGAGAAGAATCCTCCTCGCGGATCATGCATTTCTGCCATGAGGAAGGAAAACAGGTCTCCGATCATGTCACTGTAAACTTTCTTACCCGTTACCAGCTGCAGTTCAGCGAGGGCTATCATTATCATGCCCTGATCATAAAGCATCTTCTCAAAATGGGGCAGAAACCATCCTGCGTCGGTAGAGTATCTGTGAAAGCCGTGGCCTATATGGTCGTGAATCCCACCGAGATTGACCTTCTCAATTGTCTTTTCTACCATCATGAGTGCAGTCTCGTCATGGTATCTGCGGAAATACCGCAGCAGAAAGATCAGGTAGTGGGGAGTGGGAAATTTTGGTGACAACCCAAACCCTCCATTCTGCTGGTCGAAGTTGTCGCTCAATTCTTTGAAGGAGTCCTTCAGGAATTTCTCTTCCACGAGATTTCCAGGCTTGGAGGCGACTCCCCTTTCAAGTCTCGAGACCATTTCATTTGCCCTCTTCAGGAGGTCGTTTCCCTGCTTTTTCCATAGCTCCCCTACTGCATCTGACAGCTCTATGATTCCCATTTGTTCCCCACGCGACCTCCTTGGGATGTAGGTCATGGCAAAAACGGGCTTTCTGTCCGGCGTAACGATCATGTTTAGCGGCCAGCCTCCCGAACCTGTCATTATCTGGCTGGCTGTCATATAAAAATTATCTATGTCGGGCCTCTCTTCACGGTCGACCTTGATGCATACGAAATTGCGGTTCATTGCATCTGCCACATCTTCGTCCTCGAAGGATTCGTGCTCCATGACATGACACCAGTGGCAGGTCGAATATCCTATACTCAGAAAGACGGGCTTGTTTTCATTCTTTGCCCGCTGGAATGCTTCCTCAGACCAGGGATACCAGTCTACCGGATTATGTGCATGCTGGATGAGGTACGGACTCTTTTCATTGATCAGCCTGTTTTCGTGACTTTTCATAATGTGAATTCCCATTGCTCTATGGATATTTAACATTTGTTAGCGTATTTTCCGACTTCGCAGGATGATCAACTTAAACTTTCATACAGGCAGCGCCGAGATAGAGGAGATATATCCAAATCCGCTTACTCATGGAATAATGTGATGGGATTTAGAAATAATCCACAAATAATAAGTCGTCCCTGCCTAGCAGCGTTGATGATCCGTGGGATTCACAATCAGCCAAGCATGTTTAATATGACGGTGCCTTATTACAAAGCAGATGAAGAAGGCAATACTCATCCGTCACGGGGAGAGTGAGGCAAATGTTCGTGGAATACTATCTGAGGAGCTTGAGTATTACAACCTCACCGAATCGGGCAGAAGCCAGGCTGAGCGCATCGGGAACATACTTCGCAATTACCGCATTGACAGCATATTCTCAAGTCCTATCCTCAGGACACGGGAAACAGCAGAGATAATTTCCAGAGTAACAGGAAGAAGAGTGGAGATTCTGGAGGACATTCGTGAGTCAGGACTCGGAGATTTCAATGGGAAGCCATTCCAGAGTCTGCCGTTTGGCGGAAGGGAGGAGCTTGGCATGGAACCATGGTCCTCACTGGTTAAGAGGATGGTCAGTGCACTTGAAAGGCATGAAGGAAACTTCGTGTATGTCAGCCACGCCCTGCCCATAAGGGCTGCTGTAGCCCATTACCTGGGCTTAAATGAACTCGACAGCTATGGCATTGAAATCAGGTACACATCAATTTCAGCCATAGATTTAAGCAACGGCAAGGTACTCTGCATCGGGTCCCTGAAACCGAGCAAGAAGATTGAGTCGGCATTTTCATGAATTGCCCTGCAATTTCCTGAGAACCAGCAGCGAAAAAGCAAGGATTCCATACGAACCTAGTGCGAGACCAACAATCAACGGCGAGGAGGAAAATTCATAGCCGTATATTGTAAACACTGGAAGGGGGAAGAATATCCCAAGAGTCCGAAGCGAGATGATTGCCGAACCTGTGCCTATTATCCTTTTTTTATGGTATTGAAGTGACTCTTTGAATAACTACAGGAACAGATCCAGGATCCTTATTTCGCCAGGGAACCGACGGTGCCTGCGATTATCTCAGCAATCTCAGAGATAAACCGTTCATCTCCGCCGTGAAAAGCGCTTCTGGTATCAGAATCAATGTCTATCTCTCCAACAGGCTTCCCGTCAAGCCTGACGGGAACTACAAGTTCTGATTTAGTATTTATGAAACAGGCAAGATAAGTGGGATTTGAATGAACGTCAGCCTCGTTCACAATGGCATTCTGTACTATGGCCTGGCTGCATAGCCCATCACCAATGCTGATCTGTTCATGCTCAGTCCGATCACCGGCATAACTGTGAAGGACCAGTTTATCACCTGCGATAATGTAAATTCCAACCCAGTTGTATTTTTCGTTGTAGGCCTTCAGGTCCTCGCATAGCTTCTGCAGATAATCAGATCCGCGGGAAGCTATTCCCTCCTTTGCCCTGGCAATGAAAAGGGCACTGTCTTCCGGTTTCACAGATGAAGATTTATTTTTTATATTAATACATGTTGGAGTCATTTAAGAGAATGCCTGACCTGATATCTTATGTCCCCTGTTAAATATTAATACGCACACCACATACAGCATCAGCCTCAAATGCAAATAAAGGACACCATGAGGGGAAAAACCGAGTTTCATGAACTGCATAAGGGCAGGGTCAACATGTTTGTATGCGGACCAACTGTTTATGACATTCCGCATGTTGGAAACTCAAGAGTATATGTCTTCTTCGATATGGTGGCAAAATACCTCAGGACTATTGGATATTCCGTATTTTACCTTCAGAACATAACAGACATTGATGACAAGATCATAAACAGGGCTGCGGAAGAGGGAAGTGACTACCAGGCAGTATCAGACAGGTTTTACTCCCTCTACATGGATATAATGAATAAGCTCGGGATCGATAGCGTAAACATATATGCCAGAGCCACCCTGTACATGGACGAAATAATCAGCCAGATTCAAAGGCTGCTGGATCTGGGGTACGTCTATGCCACGGACGATGGCCTGTATTATAGAATCCGAAAATTTAGAGATTATGGAAAGCTCTCCGGACAGGACTTGGATCACATTGAAGCCGGCGCAAGGATTGAAGTGAACGAGAATAAGGAGGATCCTGGAGATTTTGCTGTGTGGAAGTTCAGGAAGCCAGGCGAGCCTTACTGGAACTCTCCGTGGGGAGAAGGCAGGCCGGGTTGGCACATCGAGGATACTGCAATTACGGAATGCCATTTCGGGCCCTCGTATGACATCCATGGCGGAGGTTCAGACCTGATTTTCCCACATCATGAAGCTGAAATTGCACAGATGCGCGCAATCAGCGGATTGCCAACCCTGGCCAGCGTGTGGATGCACGTTGGGATGCTGAACATAAACGGCAACAAGATGTCAAAGTCCCTGAAGAATTTCATCACCATTGATCAGGTAATGAGAACCCACAGCAGGGAGGAAATCAGGTTCTACTTCCTGAATTCGGGATACAGGAGCACAATGATCTTCTCGGATGCCGCTCTTAAGGAAAGTTCAGAAACCCTGAAAAGGATCCAGACAACATACGACAAGCTGGTTGCAAAGGCGGACGGACACACATCAATAGTTATTGGTCCTTCCGCTATAAGGCATAGGCTGCAGGAAATCATCGATGATGACTTTGATGCCAGGGGATTTTTTGCCGAGATCATGAAAATAACAACTGAAATAAACCGGGGATTAGACACCATGGATCCGGATGACGCTGCATCCTACCTTAGCCTCTTCAACTGGATGAATTCCTTTATGGGAGTGCTGAAAGAGAAAACGTGGGAAGGCATCCCGGTAAAGTTGGTTGACGACCTTGTCAATCTCAGGAATCAAATGCGCAGGGAGAAGATGTTCGCAGTTTCTGATAATATACGCGAAATTCTCTTCAGGAATGGGATAATACTTGAGGATAGGGAAGGTGTTACTGAATGGCGAAGAGCTTGAGGAGGGCAGGATTGGGGAGCGCAATCGTTGTGGTAGACCTTGTCAATGACTTTGTCACAGGCGTCTTTGGAAATGAACGGGCAGTGCGGACTGCAGAAAGGATTGAAACGTTTCTTCTAAAAGTAGGCGGATCATTGCCCCTGATCTTTACCCTGGATACCCATCTAGAGAATGACCCTGAATTTGCGGTCTGGGGCAGGCACTGCGTTTCAGGAACAGAAGGAAGCATGCTCGTTGAGGGACTTTCAGGTTTCGGCGGACATAGAATCACCAAGAGGCACTTCGATTCCTTCTTCGATTCCGATCTTGACGGCGTACTGCGAGCTAACGCAATATCCCAGACTTTCCTTTGCGGGATCTCAACTGACATATGCGTCCTCCACACAGCTGCCGGGGCGTTCTTCAGGAACTATGACATCAGCGTGATTTCAGACCTTTGTTCTTCCATAGCTGAGGAGAATCACAATATTGCGCTGGACAATATGCGAAGAAATTATGGAGCACGTATAATAACTGCAGAAGATGCTTTGAGAGAGATTTTATGACAGCAAGAAAATTCAACGTTGCAACGGATGAGGAGATCAGCGCATGCCAGGCTTCCGATGTTTATTTCGAGAGATCAATAAATTCAATCGAAAAAATAAGCGTGAGCGAAAACGTCGTTTCAGAGATTACCGTGTCTGGGCCACTTGACACCTGGATTAATTTTTCCGGGCTGGATGAAGTCGTGAACCTTCTTCAGGGTAAAAACGTAGACATGTACGCAATCCCCGAGGGGACAGTATTGAATTCCAGGGATTCGAGGGGTACACCCGTACCATTTGTATGGATAGAGGGTAATTATTCAGAGTTCGGGAAGTGTGAAACATCCATCCTTGGTTTTCTCTGCCAGTCGTCTGGAATTTCCACAAAATCCTCTAAGATCCGGCTCGCCGCTGGCGATGCCAGATTCTACTCATTCGGGATCAGGCGCATGCACCCTGCCCTTTCTCCAATGATAGACCGCGCTGCCTTCATCGGAGGGGCAGATGGAGTATCCGGGATACTCGGCGCCGAGGTAATTGGCGAGCGACCCATAGGTACCATGCCCCATGCCCTCTCCCTGCTGCTAGGCGATCAAGCTGCGTGGGAGAGTGTCGTGAAGAGCTCCCCACCAGGAAGCAGGACAGTGCTTATCGATACATTCAGCGATGAAAAATTCGCTGCCCTTAAGGCAGCTGAAACGTTCCCCGAAATAGATTACATAAGGTTGGACACGCCTTCCTCTCGTCGCGGCAACTTTCCTGCAATCGTGAGGGAAGTGAGGTGGGAACTGAATCTCAGGGGGTATTCAGGAGTAAAGATAATGGTATCAGGCGGGCTGGACGTTGATTCTGTCAGGGAATTAAGGAACGCTGGAGCTGAAGCGTTTGGAGTGGGTACATCAATATCAGCAGCCAAGCCCTTTGATTTTGCAATGGACATCGTGGAGATTGCGGGGAAGCCGGGCACGAAAAAAGGGAAATTTTCTGGCCGGAAAGATGTCCTCAGGTGCGGATCTTGCAACAACCTGAGCGTGGTACCGTTTGGCCAGGCAAACCTGCAGTGCACTTGCGGGGGAGAAATGAAATCCCTGATGAAGAAATACCTGAGCGGTGGCAAAGTTACCGACAAATACGACACTCCAAAGAAGATAAGGGAAAGGGCAATGAATGAATTGAAAACGTTCACCCTGATGGATGTGAATGGAAGGAAGACCCCTTAGCCGAAATTCTAAGCACCCATCCCATTATTTTCGGTCCACTCTGCCGGATAAAATAAGCCGTATTTCTGCGAGAGCTGCCGCGATCCTTGAGAAATACACTCATATTGGTTACTAAGGCCGATCAAGCAAGCCCAGTATATCTAACACCTCGTCTATCTCATAATTCGGTATATCCGTGTCAAACTGTTTTCCGTGCTTGATCAGTACTGCGAGGTTTCCAAGTTTCCTGGCCGGTATCATATCCGTCAGCGCATCTCCTACTACCATTACGGCACTGGGTTCTGCTATGCCAAGGAGATGCATTGCCCTTAAGTATGGCTCAGTATCCGGCTTCCCGTGCTTAACATCGTCAATCGTAACCAAGAGGTCCGTGGGCAGTTTGATCATTTCTACCAGTTTCCTCCTGGAAGAGGTGACGATAACAGTGCCTATTTTCCTTCTCTTAAGTTCCATGAAAGTGCCGGGTACGTCCGGGAAAAGCGAAATTTCCGGGAGATGCTCCACAAATATCCTTTCCTCTTCCATTTCCACAGCGTAGGGATCGCTGGAGTATTTTGCTGCAAGCGTTGACCCGGGAAGACCTATTAGGGGCTTGAGTTCATCCTCCTTCGGAGTGATGCCAAACTTCCTGAACGCCCCGTTCCATGCGCGTATCCGAAAATCAAATGAGTTCAGGATGGTTCCGTCAAGGTCAAAAATTACTCCTCCGATTTTCAAGGCGGTGCCATATTAATATCTGAGATATTATATTTGTGCGGAATTGGATATATATGTGAATCTGATACAAGAGCATGAAAACGGCCTATCTCGACGAACTTAAGCATCCTCTAAGGATTGGCGAAAGTGAAATTGAAGAACCGACGGGCGATGAGATCATTGTTAAGCAGGAAGTCACTGGGGTGTGCTTTCGCGACATCCTTACCATGGATGGATTCTTCCCGAGAGTGAGATTGCCAATAGTACCAGGGCATGAAATTGCGGGGGAGATAGTAAAGATTGGACCGGATGTAACCAAATTCAAAGTCGGAGAGAGGGTAGCCAGCCTTATTTACATACCGTGCGGACAGTGCGAATTCTGCCGATCGGGCCGTGAGAATCTCTGTCCCAGCAAGAAAACTTTCGGGGAATTGCTGGATGGTTCATACCGAAAATATGTCAAGGTTTCTGAACGGTCAGTTGTCCGCGTTCCGGATGGGGTAGGAAATCATGAGGCTGCTATATCTGCCTGCGTAACGGGCATGATCTATCATGCGATCAAGGTCGAAGCGGGAATAAGAGAAGGGGAGACTATCCTCCTTACCGGATCTGGTGGAGGCGTAGGGATGCATGCCATACAGATAGCGAAGGCACTCGGAGCCCGGGTAATCGCCGAGACATCCTCGAAGTGGAAAACGGACCAGATCCTCGCTGCAGGGGCAGACCATGTTGTTTATTCAGGCGAGGAATTCAGCAGAAAGGTGAAGGAACTGTCAGATGGAGGGGTGGATGTTGTACTTGAGAGCGTCGGGAAACCAACCTTTGACAGCGCCCTAAGGAGCTTGAAAACAGGCGGCAGGATGGCCGTAATTGGAAATGTGATTCCTGATCCGGTCAGCCTTCCCTTAGGACTGATAATACTCAAGGGAAACAGAATATTTGGCAGCATTAGCTCGACCCGCGATGATATGAAGAAAGCGCTGGACTTATCTGCCGCGGGAAAGGTTAAAGCCGTATCGAACATGGAAATCCCCCTGGAGAACATAAACTCTGCATACGAAGACATCAGAAACCGGAAGAATCTTGGAAGAGTCATGATAAAACTTGAATGAGAGTGCTCTTAGTCCTGGTTTTCTCACAAGATCAGGCAGTTGTACTTATAAAGCAAATCCATCCGAAAAGTATTTATACTGAATGATACTCGTTTTTCACTATGAAAAGCAATGTGATAGTCATTATGGTTGCGGCAATCATAATTGTTGCCAGTGTCGGATACCTGGCTTACAGTAACCCTTCATTATTTACCGGTTCCAAAACATCTACTCCGCAGACACTGAGAGGTTATGAAAACGCGATATATGCTGTCTATGACAAGGACATAATTGCCGGATTCTACATTGGCACTGCCAATATTTCCGAGGGAAATTTCACGTCGCTGGTTTCAAGCGAGGTCAGCATACTCAAGTCACCGCCAATTAACTTCATTACTGCAGAGAAGCTGATTCAGGCAAACACTGTGAACGGAGACATGAGAGCGACAACCTGGTCAAACGACTTCAATTTCAGCGTCAATATCATGAGAAGCACTGGAATGCTCGGGAACATCATCAACAACACTTCTTCCGGTTACCTTGGTCATTATTCAAATATATCAAACGATTCTTACTCGAATATAACCGGCCTTGGCCTGTCCGCATTCTCAAATGGCAGTAACGGATCGCTCCTCCTTGGATATCTTGAGGCACGGAACTCCACCCTTGCAAATTCTGCATATGAAAATATGAGCAAGAGTGCGAAAAACAATAGCAATCCCTATTATCGAAACGGTACTACCACCCTCGGGCTGAAGTACTTCAATATTTCATTCCCATCAGGTTCTGGATTGCCCGGATACAGCATATATGTCAGTCAGCATAACTCATACCTGATCTTCGAAGTGTATGCAGGTGCGCACGTTTCAAACACAAGTCTTTTGAGTTTACTGGATTCGGAATCTGGTATACTATAACCTTTTTTTGCCCCGTGCCTCGCATTTCGGGCTGAAGACCCTTCAGAAAGGTTTTTAAGAGGGTATTAATTGCTTCGATAGGTTGTTTTTATGCAGGAATTGATTTGCAACATTGAATTTGACAAGGATGAAGACCAGTTCATAGCCAAACTGAGGACGGAGATTGGCGGACTGAGGGAGTACACGGGAAACACATTTGACGAAGTGCTCAATGACGTTATGGTTGAACTTGAGGAAGAATTCTCGTAAACCATTATTGTACCAAAAATAAGTTATTTCACCAGGGCATGATTTTTTAGTGTATGTAAAGGCGATCGCTCTTGTCATCGTTCTGATGTCAGGTATAGGGATTCAGGCTGGTGCGGCGCATGCCGATAATGGCAGCGTAGTCTTCGGAAATGCCCCTTTTATTAATGTAACGCTTCCGCATAACGTGAGTTACAACCTGACTTACCTTGGCCTGGTTTATGTGCCAGGGACTCTATCGTCATCACCATCCGTCAATTATTTTTCGAAGGATAACTGGAGCAATACATTCAGCAATAACAGTATCATGTCCTACCACTCGACGTTCCAGATCGGGCAAACCGGCATGGGCATGATGGATGACCATTCAACGCAGGCAGGGAACTCACTTTCAGTATCAATATTCATAAACATTACGCCGGTGCATGCCGGTCATATCGTAAACTCACCTCCGGGTAGCCTTAATGTGTCTGACTTTGCCAACTATACTTATTACAGGATAACAACATGGATTTCTGCAACCTCTGCCGTCACTCAATCCAACGGTGGGAAACTAGTGCTGGTGGTAAGCTTTGGAGGCAAGGAAGATGGATTGGAAATGAATGGTAGACACTTTAAGGGGGAAGGCATGATGAGCGAAAATGAACACGCCCAGCAGTTCAATGGATACCTGCTGAACAACTCAAAGTACCCTGCACTTTTCTGGTGGAACAATACCTATACCCTGAACGGCAATAACGAATCTTTTGGCTTGTCGTACGGCAACATGTTCCCTGATATGTTTGAATCCGTTCAGGTAAGCTTTGGTTTCAATCTGTCCGGAAGCAGCAGCGTGATCTTTCAGGATCCATATCTTGCAACTGCTGGCATTGGAATAACCAGCCTTCCTCCCTCAACCATAACGCTGGCAGCCATCAATTTCCTGCTAGATCACACGGAACTTCTGGCAGGTGGAGCAGCAATAGGTTCTATGCTGATTGCCATCCCCTATTTCACATACAGAAAGAGAAAATTAATATAAATTACTTGAAAAGGTTTATCAGGTTGTTTGCTGCGTAATCCACAAAACTCTCACGGAATTTCAGCAGGATACCTATTATGTCCTCCCTCTTCCTGAGCGAATAAACGATCTTCCCGGAATCTGAGGATCTTGACACAATTCCGGCAGACTCCAGTTCGGCCAGTATTGCAAGTGCCTCCTCTCTCTTCCGATCATTTTTCGGGTAGAGGGTCTCCTCTCTGACATCTCCTCTCAGGATCTGGAACATAATTTCCTTTCCCCTGTTGCTGCGCAGGTAGAAAAATATGTTGTTCTGTAGTGCGCTGGCCGATAGTGAAAAAAACCTGACAAACTTGCCGTCCTTTCTCCCCTTGATGATGCCTTCCTTCTCCAGGGAGTAAAGATGGTATTCCAGTTGTCCCACTGCAGTTCCTGTCTGCCGCTGTATTTCCCTGAAATGAACTCCAGGATTGTTCTCAATGAAACTGAGAACTTTTTCCCTGACGCTGTCTGGCTCCGGCACCTATATACCTCTGACTGCTCCAAAGTAGAAAATAATCAGGAGGATAAGATCGGAAAGGAGAAAAATCGTCAGGAAATTATTCCCCTGAAGCACTATCCCAAAAACAGACAATGCAAACAGGAGGTTTACCAGCAGGATCACCGCGAATGCTGCACCAAGATATGTAACAGCCCTTGGGCCACCTTTGGCCGAGGCCCTTATGGTAACTGCAAGCAGGAATGATGATAGAATAAGCGATATACCGACTATAATGATTTCAAACGACAGAATCATCGGATCCAACCTACCTGAACGTCAATGCGTATCCCATCCGGTTCATCTCCTTCTTTATAGTTTCCCTGTTCTTCCTGTCCCCTATTATCTTTGTAACCTCAATAATCTTTCCCTTCTTCTTCCCGGTAAAGGCGGTTACAAGTTCTCCCATATAGAGGTAAAAATAATTCCGGACACCAAGTTTTCTCTTTATGAAGGATGAGAAATATAACGGAATTATGTCCTTTGGACCGAATATAACCGCGCTGCCCGCTGTAACTTTTTTTTCGGGCTTGTATCTGGACGAAACGTAGCTCACCCTTCTTTCATCTGTTACAATGACCTTCCTCACCTTTCCACTGGAAAGAAGTTTCTGCACGATTTTGGTGTATTCCTCACCAGCCTCAGAACCCGTTACATTCTCGAATTTCTCCCTGTCAAAGAACATCATCTCCTTCAGCAGGAACTCCAGCATGGCATCCACCGCCTCATATCGGCCGGTCCTTTCCGGAACAAACACATATTTGCGGTTGTAATCCCGGGCCAGTATGTTACGTGAGTACAGGTTTTTTATAACAGACCGGACTCCGGGGATATTTTTCCTCACGTTCTGCAGGATTTCTTCCTCGGATGCCCCATTACTGTCCAAAACGATGCTGATTATTCTTTCTTCGTCCTGGCTCAGCTTGGTATTCTTCATTGCCCGGAACAGCGATATGACCTCCATCGCTGCATATGCCTGAACCCCATATGGACCGTTGAAAAGGTATAGCAGCCTGGACTGGAAATAATTCCTGAGTTGCGTATTTGTTATGCCAAGAGAGTTTGCCTCTATTTCACTCCTTATGCCCAGCAGTCGCTCCTTCAGGAAATTAAACAGTATCGCCTCGGACGGCCTTGCGCGGGAGAACTGGGCTACGGCCGCCTTCATAAGTGGCTCTTCACCGATTTCCAGCACCTCTGCATCGGAATTTATTATCAATTCTCCCGTGCGTTTGAATCCCTGAGTCTCTGAAATCCCGGAGAATACCTCCTTCTCGTCGTATATCACCACGGCATCAAGCCCTATATTTTTCTTTAACTCCACAAATGCGTCGAGAATCGACTCCCGGTTGACGCCTGGAATTTCCTGGATCTCCTCAATCCAGAGTACGTTGTCCCGCAAATCGGACTGCACGTCGGCAACTTCTACGCCTCGGGTAAGCAGGCGGGAATTGAATTCAATGTCCCTTGTATAAAGTCTGCCCAGATACATGTTGACAGGATCATATATTGAGACCAGTATGCTTCCCGCGTAGTCAGAAGCAACGCCCTGGTTTCCATAATACAGTTCACGGTTGAAATAGAAGGGCTTGATTCCGGCCGTCTTCATCTCCATTTCTGGATGGAACCAGAATGTCCTCGACAGTTCGTTCATCGTGACAGGGCCGTAAAGTTCTATCAGGTAACCCACGTCTCCCTCGGATCTGGTATCGCCGAAGAGCACCCGCAGCTTGCCTCCCTCGTCTCTGCTTATTGCCAGCTTATACTCCAGTATCCTGAGTATCTGCCTTATTATCTTGATGTCGAGTGATGAACGCTTTGCAATATCCTTTTCCGAATCGTATCCCTGTGAAACATACATCAGGATATCGGATTCCTCCCTGGAAAGTTTCTCGTAGCGGAGATAGTTAAGAGTCTTTGCAAGTCTTATGGACATGTAAGTTGTTCTGTGCTTTACAAATCTCCCAGTGACAATTTCTCCGGAAGCGATAAGTTCCATAAGGTCGGAATCACGGAATCCGTTAAACCTTGCTGAGATGCTCCCCTTATCCGCAGCATATCCATATTTCTGAAAATATTCCCTTGCGCTGGTCACAGGAGATGAAAGCCTCTTTACCCTCTCTGCCTGAATGTCCCTCCTGCTCTCTCCGAGCATCAGATCCAGGTCCTCCTTGAGAATGTACTGCTTGGAGAAAACGGGGGATATGTAGTCAAGAACTACCTCCCCATTTTCAATCATCTTTCCGGTTATGGCTTCCAGGTTTACAGATTCTACGGGCAACCTTATCATTATCTCGTCCAAAGTCAATGGACCGTAGGAGCCAAGAATTTTCCTGATGCAGAATTCGACATCATCCTCGGTCCACTGCTCCCTCTCAAACTCCGTGGAGCTGTAAGCCGTGGCGCCTGACTTGGTGTTCCGCTTCAGGAGGAATGCGGATTCCAGCCTTATGAGTTCATCCTTCAGATCATTTTCATGCATTTCAGACCTGTTTTTCAGTTCGTTGAAGGTCAAACCCCTGCATAGATCCAGTAGCTTCCTGCGATCCGGCGTTATTTCCACGCGCCTGGCGAAAAGCCTCCTGAGAACACCGTAATTTGATGCAGACGCCCATAGGGGAGAACGGACGTAGGCGGAAATGATGCCGCCATTCCCAATAAGCTTCTCCGTTATTGGATTCACGTCCGTATCGCTGTACGGAAAGGGAGAATTGAACCTGTCCCTGAAGGGATCGATGTAAAGGAAGTGATCTGCAAATGCGAGATACGATTCTTCGTCTACAATTCTTGGCACCTTGCTCCTGAAGTAATTCTCCACAACCTTGGAATCATTGAAAAGAAAGCGTATTTTCTGCTCCCCGAAAACCCTGTCGATGATCTTGCTCTGCAGTTCCTTTAGCAGCTTGGATCGGTCCTCCATGAGCACTATATCTGATACTCCTGTGAGTATTATGCCGTATGAGAAAGGGCTCGTGTCCTCCCTGTAGTCCAGTATTCTGTATTGTCCCCTGTCGATCACATTCCTGACGTAAAGCAGGGCCCTGGGAACGTCCATCATATCATTCATAATCTCATGGTAAGTCTCCTTGATCACAGGAAAATTCTTTATGCTCTCCAGGCTCCTCAGCACCTTGTCGCTCCGGAGCTGCTGCCTTACAATTGAGATGTCATAACCTTTGTACTTCCTGAGAACCATAAGCGACCTGGCTGCACAGTGCCTGAACCTCTGCTTGAAAACCTCCGTATTTATTATTGATCTTGATACCATATCCTCTAGGTTGCCCGAGCTTATAAGTGAGAGTTGTTCCCTGAGTGGTATCTTCCGTGGTGCAGTTAGCATGAATCCATCGTCGGTTATGGTGATCCTTGTAGTTACCGAATATGCATTGGAAAGCACCTGAGCATACGCCCGGGAGAGAGCGTCATTTATCCTCCTTCCCAGAGGTATGTGGTATATTATGCTGTACAGGTTCTTTGAATCGATATATCCTTCGACCAGAAGCTTCCTGTCCGTGGGAAGGTAAAAAGTGGTCTGTGTCCGGACGTATGAGATCAGGCTGTTTGCCCCATACTCGTCCAGCTTGTAATTCTCCATGAGCCAACTGACCGTTTCCTCCCCTTCCTTGATCCTTCTTGCAAGTTCCTCCCGGAATTTTCCAATAAGGACTCCCAGATCATAGTTCCTGGGAAGCATCTCCCCTGTCCATGACGGCACTGTTGGCCTCATGCCGATTGCGTCCTTGACATTGACACGGTTGCCACTCGACCTCACAAACATATAGGTCCTTGCACCGAGCACAAAGACGTCTCCATGCTTAAGGCGCTCCACGAATTTGTCGCTAAGCTGCCCCAGGTGCTTCCCTCTCTCATTTACAACCTGGTAGTCGGCCTCTTCCGGGATTGTCCCAACGTTCATGAAATAGATCATCCGGCTGCTTCTCTTCTTTCCGAACGTATTCTGTTCCTTGTCGTACCAGATTTTTGAATATATGGTGCTTTCCTCTATCTCTCCGCTGAGATAGTTTATGGTTGACCGGTAATCCTCGATGTCAAGGTTCCTGAATGAATATGACCCCCTGATGAGGTTGTACGCTTCGTCGAATCCCCATACCTTCTCAAGGGACATTCCCACGATAACCTGGGAAAGAACATCCAGGGAGTTTTCAGGAATCACTACCTTGTCTATCTCACGATCATAAGCAGCCTTTGTCAGGACAGCACACTCCATGAGGTCGTCGAGATCAAAGACCAGGAATCTTCCCTTTGAGAGCTGGTTTATGCCATGCCCAGAACGGCCAATGCGCTGAAGACCCTTTGAGACGGACTTTGGACTACCGATTTGGACAACCAGGTCTATGTTTCCTATGTCAATCCCAAGTTCCAGTGAGGTGGATGTGATCACACACTTCAGCTCACCGTTCTTCAGTTTGTTTTCAACATCCAGCCTCGTTTCCTTGCCAAGTGAGGAGTGATGAGCCTCGATGCTCTCTATTCCCCTGGCCTTGAGTCGCATGGCAACATGTTCGGTGCCGCTACGTGTGTTGGTGAAAACAAGTGTGGTTGTGTGCTCGGAGATCAAGCCTGCAAGAACGTCATACATCTTGTCGTTGGCGACTTCATAGTTCGCCCTGCTGAGATCCTTCACGGGCGTGATTGTGCTGAGATCCAGAAACTTCTTTGTGTCCACGTCAACAATCTCAAAATTTCTGGGCTTTCCAGACTCAAACCCGCACAGATACTGCCCGATGACGTCTAGAGGAGCCTGGGTGGCCGACAGACCTATCCTGACAAAGTGTCCAGCGATACCCTCCAGCCTTTCCAGGTTCAGGGAAAGCAGGGTACCCCTTTTCGTGGCGGAAACCTCGTGGATTTCATCGACTATTACATACTTGAGGTCCCTGAATTTTTCCCTGAATTTTGGAGCGGACAGTGCCAGAGAAAAAGATTCAGGGGTAGTTATGAGGATGTGGGGCGGCTTCCTGAGCATTTTCTGCCTCTCCGCCTGTGGAGTGTCCCCGGATCTGACTGATACGCGAATCTGGGGGAAACTGAAGTTGCTTTCCTTTGATATATCGGCAATCTCCGCAAGAGGTTTCTTCAGATTCTTGTCGATATCATTGGCGAGCGCCTTTAGAGGGCTTATATAAAGACAGTAAATCTTGTCCTCAAGCGTCCCCCCTCTCGACATCAGGAAGAGCTCATTGAGGATTGACAGGAACCCCGTCATGGTTTTACCGGTTCCCGTTGGGCTGGATACAAGTACATTAATTTTTTTATGAATAAGCGGAATAGCCTTTTTCTGAGGTTCCGTGAGGCCGGTATAGTTGTTGTTGAACCATTTTGCTATCACTGGATCGAGAAAAGGTAACTCTTCCTCGACTCTATAGGATAACTCATGCGCCTCTTCCATGTGTTAAATCCTTCTTTTAGTTTAATACGGTATTTAACCGTTTTGTAGAATCAAGAAACGTCCCTTGGCATGACGAATTCGGTAGGGACTGACATAGATTGTTATTTTGGCCCGGACCTGAGGTAACTTATCCGTGAGAGATTCCTGATCAACGCCTGTACGTTTCTGTCTCCAGATCCAATCCTGCCAAGGGCATCCCTGTAGAATTCAATGGCGATATCGTAATCGTGCACATTGACTGGTTTTGGGATGCCATCCTTGCCCCCGAGGGCAAAGGAATATTTCACAGGATCCTGGAACGAGGGCCGTTCCCCATGGACAACCTCGGCAAGGTAAGAGAGCGCCCTGATCGTGGATTTGCCCACTCCATTGATGTTCATCAGCTCCATGAAATCTGACGGGCTGTATTCGTATATCATTCTCAGCTTCTTCCAGTCCACACTGTGATCAAGCCTGAGCTCCCGAGCCTCGCCTGAAAACAGGTCAAGTGTGCGCTGCCCACCCTGCGCCGCTCTCCTTCTGAGTGCATCCGGGTCTTCACCTGCAAGCTCAACGATTGAGTTCCTGTTACGCTCGCTAAGCCTGGTGGAAAGATCAAGCGACTCGGGACGATAGTCGAATGATGACACTCCGTTGCGAGCGTCGTTTATCAGCTCCTGGCGGCTGGACCAGATCCAGTGATATCTCCTTGCCATCCTGATCCCCTGATCCATCCCCTGCTGTATGACCGCCCATTTTCCGGAACTATCAATGACTATGAACTGAAGGTATAGGTCGTATCCATCCTGCAGAAGGTTGTTATCTATCCTGGCTATGTTCTTGGCTTTACTGAGTATGCCCGGCACCTTGCTTTCCGATATATAACCACTTCCGGCAAGCTTCTCTGCCTCTTCCGATGTCCTTCCCATGCGCTCGCCCTTGCCACCAATAACACGAATTGCGCCATCGTGTTTCCCATAATATTCCTTGATGGCTGCGAGGGTTGCGGTAGTAGTTCCGCTGGAATTCCAGTCAAATCCTGTTACCAGGGAGAATGAGTGGAACCAGAATGGGTCGGACAGCTTCTCCAGAAGAGTATCCACTCCATACTCCTGGACTATTATGTCACAGAGGGTACCGCCAAGCTCCACCATCCTCTTGAAAAGATATTCCGGCGGATGCCCATAATGCAGCGGCAGAACAGAGGTGCCCCTTCTTTCCATGTATAATGATTCTTGAAATGATAATAAATTATCTCAAAAAATAACTATTTTTTCTTGAATTCGGTGTATCCACACTTGCCGCAGGTCAGCCTGTTCTCGTGTTCAGCGAGAAACGTACCGGGGCCACATCTCGGGCAAAACCTTCTGAGTCTTGTGAGTTTTTCTCCTTCAACTTGGTATAATTCTCTCTTCATCATTTTATTCACTTGCCACTTTCTGTTTAAGACCATTCCTGATAAGTTCGTAGTCAGGTTCGTACAGCATCGCGCTTTCCGTGTTCTGGTAAATCTTGGAGTAGCCTATGAGTTCCCTCTTGCCGGCCTCCTGCTTCAAAGTGTCTACTATCACAAGATCCTTCTTCGATCCTGTGTTCTTGGCTATGAGGTCCCTCACAGATTCCCTGCTTGGTGACCCGCTGCCGGTATAAATGATTCTGTATCGTATCTCTTTCCTTTTCAGCAGCACGTTCTCCCTAGTCGATTCTATCTTGATTTCAGTCATTGCAGTTTCATCCTCTCAACGAGTCTATTTACAGTACCTTTAATATCAGGGTTAATGTCTATACAGCCAAGCCCCCTGTCAGGGATGCCGTAAGCAACAACTGTATCAAAGCCTGAATAATAAATTATTGGTATCACTGCGAGATCCTCTTCCCCGTGTACCTCAATCCTGCCACCTGTTCCTTTCCGGATCAGCCTGCCGATTAAATTGAACATTTCAAGCGATATGGTTCCAGGATCGTTCACCACTTCCAGTGACCCCTCAATGTGGACAAAATTTCTCTGCTCATTCCTCTTTGTCTTCAGGTCAACAACTTCCAAGAAAAGTTTTATTCCAGCATCCTTGAGGCGCTCGGTTGTGACATCACCCACCGCGATTATTCTTTTAGTTCCGGACTTCTGTATCAATTCCTCAAGGGAGCAGATGTTATAACTGCTAGCCGCGATCTCCGAACGCAGATCCTCAGTTATGATGTATTTACTGGCGGACTTTGATGGCATACATACCTTCAGAAGTTATGCCTGCCCGCTCAGCCACTATGGAATTCTTGTGTTCCTTGATGTAGAGGAATCCACTCCAGTCCGAGGTCAGCTTCTCCTCGGGATGGGATATGCACACCTTCTCTGCGGTCAGTCTCTTGCATTTCTTGCATGCCTTAAGTGTTATCTTCATCTTAATCACTGATTCTTGTTATTTCTGGCTTTCTCCAGCCACTCAAGCTTGCCCAGCCCCATCTGTTTCATTGTGAGCCCGATCTGGCTGTCCCTTATTGACGATGAGTTGAGGTTCATGGCAACGATCCTTACCCTGACCCTGTCACCAATCTTCAGGTCTCTCTTCGTATCCTTTCCTATAAACCTCTGGTTTGCCATATCCTTGTCTATCCTGTCATCCATTATCTGGCTGATGTGAAGCAAACCATCAAACGGTCCTATCCTGACAAATGCTCCGAATTCCTTGACCGATACAACTACACCGTCTATGATTTCATGCATTTCAGGATAATAGGCTAAAGCCTTGTACTTGATTGTCTGGTAAACTCCACCGTCCCCGTGGACTATGGCCCCTTCCCCCACCGGCTTGACATCTACTATGGATACAACGTAGCACTTTCCAGGATTCTTCTGCGTCTCTCCCTCGTCGACATCAACAAGTTTCCCCTCAATGGTTTCCCTCGCGACACGCATTATGGATTCATTGTAGTCATTGCTGAGCATCTCAGGCGGGATTCTCGCAATATTCTCATCTTCAATCATTATATACATTCAAGACACCATTCCACGACATTCAGAACCGAACTTAAACCCTGCTTCAGGACAGTCCAAATTGCAAACAGCCATACTCACGCTACCGCGGAACCTCATCGGTGAAACTATGGCGGATAAGGCAATTCCGATCCCTACCCAAATGGGCATTTATTAGTGATGTTAATGTTAACTATTAACCTTATGGTGGGTCGGCGCATCGGGCAATGGCACACTGCATCGTCTCATCAGAATTCCACGGCAGGTATTCCGCAATCTATAATTACAATTCTGCCTATACATACAGCATGCTTGAACTTTCAGAAAGCGATATTTACAGGGATCTGAGAGATGCGGTCAGGTCATTTGTCAGGAAAGAGGTATTCCCTGTAGCAACAGAAATGGACAGGAATGATCATTTTCCCATTGAACTTTTCAGGAAGATGGGAAAGCTTGGCTATCTTGGCATTACAATTCCAGAGGAGTATGGGGGATCCGGCATGGATTACCGTGCCCAGGCAATTGTGGAAGAGGAGCTCGGATATGCATCCGCTTCGCTGGGATTGTCGTACGGTGCTCACAGCAACCTGTGTCTTGACAACCTGTTCAGGAATGGATCAGAATTCATGAGACGAGAATACGTCCCTAAGCTGGCAAGTGGTGAGTGGATAGGTTCCCTTGCGCTTACAGAGCCGGGATCCGGATCAGATGCCCTTGCCATGAAGACAACTGCAAATGTTGCCGGAAAGGATTACGTTGTGACAGGCAGCAAAACCCTGATTACGAATGCACCGTATGCCGACCTCTTCCTGGCATACGCAAGAACCGGTGATGCCTACACCCCATTCGTGATACTCAGCTCAGATAAGGGGTTTTCAAGGGGGGCAAAATTTGACAAGATGGGGATGAGGGGATCGCCCACAGGCGAAATTTTCTTTGATTCCATAATGCTGCCGGAAGATCGTGTGGTGGGGCAGGCAGGGAGAGGAAAGGACATAATAATGAGCGGACTCAATTCCGAGAGGGTCATTCTTTCCTTCATATTCATCGGCCTTGCAAGAAGGGCAATAGACCTGTCTGTCAGGTACAGCATGCAACGGAAGCAGGGCGGAAAATACCTTTACGAATTTGAGATGATACAGGAAAAACTGGCTGTCATGTATACCAGATACGAAGCGGGACGCCTCCTTGCCATGAAGGCGCTGAGCAAATTGGAAGAGGACAGGATGGATGCGATGTCTGCCGCTACCGCCATCTATTATGTTGCAGAATCAGCGGAACAGATAGCGCGCGAGGCTATACAGATACACGGCGGCTACGGTTATGTGAAAGATTTTGAGGTGGAGCGGCTCCTGAGAGATGCGATCCTGGGACAGATAGGCGCCGGGACGACGGAAATAAGGAAGAAATTGATATCATCCGGGCTGGTTAAAAACTATATGAGTAATGACAGGATGCCGGACTGACTTATGAAATGTATTATCTGCGGTGAAAAGGATTCTGTGGAGAGAGGGCTCTGCGAGGATTGCCTTTTCAAGTCGGTAAGTATCACCTTCGACGCTTCCGAAGACATAGTCATATGCCCGAAATGTGGTGGAATAAAGATTGGGAAGCGGTGGCACTACAGGAACAGGGAGCGCGAGATGCAGAAAAGAATAGAGTCCAAAATAAATCTGAGAGGGATAGACGGAAAAACGGCCAGCGTCTCGTTCAACGACTTCGACATGGCTGAAGATGACAAAATTGAGTTTGAAGCAGAGATCGAGTCCTCTACCGGACTGAAACACATTTTTCCAGGTGAAATCCATCTCAAGAAGCTCCTCAACAGCTGCCCGGAGTGCAACAAGAAGACAGGATCGTACTACGAAGCCATCGTACAGATAAGGTCTTCGTTCGGTGAATACGACAACTCAATTGAAGAGGTTGTTTCCGAGGCTATCGCAATTGAAAACAACCTTGAGAAAGAGCACAACAATTCCTTCATCTCCAAGATAGAGAAGAAACCGGAAGGGATCGATATTTATCTGGGCAGGAAAACGGATGCAGCGCAGATCGCAAAGGCAATAACGGACAGGCGGCCGTCAAGCCTTATTGTAACAAAGAGCCTTGTCGGAAGGAGGGAGGGTGAGGATTTCAACCGCTATACATATGGAATCAGGATACTTGGGCTGACCGAGGGTTCAGTTATATCCATGAGGGACGGGACATTCATAGTAAGGTCCATACATAAAGAGAATACGAGACTACTGAGCACAGAAACGGGGAAGGAAAAGATCGTGAAATCAGAAACGCTCTTCAGGAATGACTACAGGGTATTGGAGAGGAAAATACAGAAGAGAAAGTTCATAGTTGTTTCCAGGAATGATGAGGAAGCAGAGGTAATGGACCCGGAAAACTTCAAGATTTCTACCATCAGGGGAAAGGTTTCCGGAAATGAGATAGAACTGTACTCCTACGATGGCCACTTATACTAAAAGCCGCCAAGATTAATATTTGGATGGAGCATCCTCAGACCATGAGGATCAGTGCAGAATGGGAAAAACTTACTGAAGCGATGATTCATCGCCCGGGGATTGAGATCGCTTATGCAATGCTTGCACCCAGACCATTTCTGTTTGAAAGGCCTTTTAAGATAGCCAGGGCAGTAAGGGAACATGAGTCGCTGGAAAGCGTTTTGAAAGACAACGGAGTAAGGGTGAGAATCCTCCGTGACACGGTGGTGGATGAAGCCGAGAGATCCCAGGATTTCAGGAAAAAACTTGAAGAAAAGGTGAAATCCACCGTCAGGTTTTTCGGAACGGTTGAGTCGACGAACCGTGCAACCGCTGAATTTGTAAAGAATATTGAGACCATAGACTCGTCAACCCTGTTCCAGATCCTCACTCTTGAACCGGCTATTGACCTAAAGCGGGACATGGACGACCTGTCGGTGGAATACCCCACGGTATATTCAAACATACCACTTGCCAACCTCTATTTCATGCGGGATCAGCAGGCCGTGGGAAACAATGGAATAGTCATAGGCAGCATGAAGAAGAGACAGAGATCAAGAGAAACTGAGATTACAGATTTCGTCATAAGCAATGCTCTTCATGAGAAGGGTGTCTTCAGGGTTTCAGAAAATCATTCCTTCGAGGGTGGAGATTTCATACCTGCGGGTGAATTTGCACTCATCGGCACCGGGCCAAGAACTGACATGGATGGGGCGATGGAAGTGATCAGATCCGGAAAATTTGATTTCGACGAGTTCTTTGTCGCAAACAACCCGATCTATGACTTCATGGAGGGGGGAACCAGGGATTCCATGATTAATATGCATCTCGATACGTACTTTAACATAGCAGGCGATGGAATAGCAGTAACCGCAATTGACCTTGCAAAGAAAGCCGAAGGCGTAGTCATGGGAAAAAGTGCCGGCGGCGAATACACGGAGACAGCCAGGAGCAACCTGTATGACTACATGAAGGGGAAGGGATATAATTTTATCAACCTAAGACTGAGCGAGCAGATGGGATACTCCTCAAACTTCCTTACAGTATCGGACAGGAAGATACTGGTGGTTAACGTCAAGCAGGTTGTCAAGAAACTGCTTGACGAGAATGTATTCTCGAGGAAACTTGCTGACATGGTCCGTACAGATCTTGGGAAGAAAGATTCTGACAGGCTGTTTCCGGAAAGGAAGGACATAACGGACCTGGGTTTGGATTGCATTACCCTAGAACTCAGCGAACTCACAGGAGGATACGGGGGGGCACACTGCATGACTGCGGCCCTTAACCGGAACTGATCTTAAGCCGGGTTGCCGGAAAATGAAAAACTGACGTTCAGGAGAATGGAATAAGTTACGCTAACGCTGCCGTCGGTCGATACAATGTAAATTACGAAGGTTTCCATTCCTGCGTCGTATGAATGCGGATCCAGTGTTATCCCGATTAAAAGGGAGGGGTTATTGGAGAACCTGATCATAGCGCTGGTTGATGCCGATTTGTTGAGTTGGTATGTGAACTGCAATCCAGATGCGGTACTGTTTGACAGTAACATAGAGATGCCAAAATCCGTTGTTTTTCCAGAGACAGTTGAAATATAGGCGTGTGCAAGCCAGCCGGAACCGGTTGCCGCCGTCATTGATCCAATGGTGAAGTTTTCCTGCTGGAAAGTTTCTACCCCCCATACTGTACCCGCCGGAAGGCCATACTCAACGAAGATTATTCTGCCGCCCGTGACCATGTGTATGGAGTTATTGAACGTCAGGTTGAAGATGTCTACCCTATTCATGGAGTTCTTGAGTTTTCCATTGAAGTAGAAGTATGAATATTCCGTATTAACTTCAGTTGCGTGCGATGCATTGGAATATGCCCACTGGACGCTTCCATTCACTGCGAAAACGTTAATGAAATAAGTGGTGGAACCCCCGAAAAATAAGGCAGGGACGCAGAGCGTATACCACTGGGTTCCGTTAACTATGTAGGTTGTGTTCTCCATTATCTGCGCCCCGAAAAGGCTGTTTCCGATAGATATGTTTACTTTCCCGTCGCCCTTGAGAAGAAGGGATATGTGATCTATGACACCTCCCTGTGGAACCTGGAACTCCTGGGATGCGTTCAGATTTCCGTATTTTACAGACATCGAATCGGCGCCAGCCACGGGGTTTCCATTGCTGGCATAAAACACAATTGGGATCACCTGCAAATGACCTGCCTGATCAATACTTCCGCTACCATTGAATACAGAGTACCCTTCAACAGGCTGAACGGAATAAGCCATTGCCCCGTTGGTGCTGTTTACCTCTATGAACCTGCCATCAGAAGAATAGTCCTTCCCGCCTGAATACAAGGACCAACCTGTTCCTGTGTCAAGCCCATATTCATAGAATATCGTGCCATTGGCAGGAATTGAACCAATGCCGGGATTGAAGGAGACAGAATACATCCCACTGAATGATGACCCCGTTACACTAAGATTGAGAGGGAAATTGAACCCGAAGAGGCTGATTGTCAGGTTGACTGTGAGGAATGACCCAAGACTTCCGTATGAACTGATATTGGCCAGTGAACCTGGATTCTGCTGGTAGGCGGACCTCCAAACCGGGCTCCCTGAGACATTGTATAAGTTTATGTAATATGGTGTTTCCCCGCTCAGGAACAGAGTTTGCAATGATATGTTATAATAATTTGTACCAGTAACCGCTATACTCTCATTCCTCACCAACTGTGATCCGTAAAGGGTTGTCCCCATGGAAAAATTGAATGTACCGTTGCCCGAAAGCAAAAGGGAAAGTTCATTGATGAATTCGCCTGTTGCCGTGATGAATTCCTCACTCTGGGCCCTCACACCCGCAGTATTGAAACCAAAAAGGAATAGTGAAGCGGGCGAGATCGTTTCGTTAACGGGTGCGCTTGCATAGCTGTAAGCGGTTTCATTGGTCGGCATGTATAACACACCAGAAATGTTGGCTCCGGATGACGGGTTGAAAACTGTAGAATTATCCCGGGGGGTGAATCCAGTGATGTGGCCGGGTAAGCTGGCGTA
>DAICSO010000019.1:0-21340 GCA_027368075.1 bacterium | reverse complement strand
GAGCGGATAAAGTTTCTGTCCACTGGCAGACAGAATGGAAGAAGGTCGGATCGCATATTGCTCCATGCATGCCTGCAATCCGCAAAGTCAGATGGCTTAGCATGGAGGACAAAGTACCTTCGGGCCGATCCATATCCATCCCCTATTTTTTAAATTCAAGACCGATCTTGGTGCAAAGCCGGACAGGCGAAAGAGTTATTAGAAACTTACGAAATTGTCATTAATGGCAAAGTTTCCAAGAGATGTCTCTTTTATAATTGCTGGAGTAGTTTTTGCTTTTCTCATTGAACTGATACTAACTAAAGTATTCAATGAACTTATTGCGCTAGCCATTGTGTGTGCTATTTCCGGGCCCCTGGTTTTCCTGATCGGGTTGGTGAAAGGCCCTCTGGAGATAAAAAGAACTCCTATAACCAGTGCGTTTAACGTGATATTTGTAGAGATAATTTTTATTACCATTACACTGGTATCGTATTCAGGATTCGGTGATCTCTCTTTAATCATCGGAATTTTACCCGTTCCCATCATGCTTTACTCCATACTTGGTTATCTCCTAATCAAGAGTCTGAAAACCAGTGCAAATAATTCTGGATATACTTTAGACAGGGATCTTACATCAAGATTGCATGCTCTTTTGCCCGACGTTGCAGATGCCCAGGTATTCCTCTCAGAAGGAGCAGGAATGCGTGGAATAGTGAAGGAGATTAGAAAGGCAGCCACTGGAGTTGTATTCCGGAAAGATGCATTACAGATCTTAAACCAAAATGAAATTGATGCTGCCCTTGTTGAATATACACTGCTTGCCAGGGGAAACTACGCTACAAAAATCATCTTTTATATCTTTAGCATTTTTTCCCTGCAATTCGACATTCTTATTGAATCTATTCTGATAGTGCCTCGTATTAATTCTACCATCCTGCAGGTTATCCTGATAGGGATTCTGCTGTCTACGGTGATAAGTATAGTGCTCATGGGCAAAATTTTGGTGTGGATAACGCACGCTCCGATCAGGGGATGTGACATTCAAACACTTCGGATAATTAAGGACCGGGATTCTGTCAAGTCGATGATCAGGAAAGTGTCCGAAAACCGTGATATTCCTTTGTCCATAATGAACAATAGATACGAAAAGGTTAAACGCATACAGGAAAAAGAGGTAAACCGAAGAATCTGGCTGGTTGAAAACGCACGGTATTAGCTCCTTCCCGCTTTATCTTCCTCATTTGAAAACGATCAAGTAATGGACAATCGGGTCTTCCAAGAATGTAAAGTCCGGCTCATTGCATTCAGAAGGAATAACTATCCGGATCGATATGCGTCCGCTACCTCAAAATTTGGTGTGATTATCTCCACCTTTCCGTAAGAGGATAAATCTACTCTGATCTCCTCGATTTCGGTCGACGACCCCAGTGCGACCAGAAGTATCCCCCCTTCCAGATTCGCAAGTGGAAGATCTGAAATCTCTTCCCGATCCGATATCCCGGCAACATTGCTAACACGCAGTGCATCAGACAGGATTCTGGCGAATAGAAGGGACTCCGGCAACTTATAAACTATTATCTTTGGATCCAATGACTTCTCCTTTATCCTTTCTGCAATTCTTCTGGCATGATCATCTATTTTTCCGTAGTTGCTTACATCACCCATAAACATGGCGGAAACATGGTCAAGATCCTCGGGCCTTTTTATTCCTATGCTGTGAATAGTTTCATTCTTCTCATATGGAAGGACAACCCACACATCGCTTTCCACCAGTTTTGAATAAAAGTCCGGTACATATGAGGACTGCCTCTTCAGAAAAATTGACGCTGTTACGATCTCTGCGTCAAAGTGTGAATTAAGTTCCTCGCGGATCCTTAACATTGTTTTACCGGTGTCAACAATCTCGTCAATAAGAAGGATATATCCTTTTTCCACACTTCCAAGATCCTTGGGGAAGTTATATATTTCAACATCTTTGCTAGCGGTTCCCACATCAGAATAATAACTTGCCCGGATTCTGTGTGCCCTGATGTCGGGAAATCTGTTCAGGACCATATAGGCAGGAACCATGCCTCCACGTTCGATATATACAAGTGACGCTGGCTTTCCTTTCTTACTGACTATTGTGTCGATGAGGGTGTGTGCCATACTGTCCATCTCATCATAGGTGCTGAACTCGAAACCGCTCTTCAGCCTCATGAAATTAAAGAACTGCAGCCATTCTCTTGCGCTTATGAGAGGCTTCCTGAGGAATCCCTGCTTGACGAGTTCCTTTGATATCCTAACAGACTGCGGCTCTGATAGAGATGAGAGCTCGAGTATGTCGTCTTCCATGAAGAGTTTTTCGGGGGTACCGTCAAAAACTATGCCTCCCTTGCTCATTACCACCACTCTCCTGCAGTATTCTGCAACGAGCCGCATATCGTGCGTTATTATCAGTATGGTCGTACCCTCTATGTTGAGTTCGGTAAGGAGCTCCATTATCTCCTTGGACATCTTGTAATCCTGACCGGTTGTTGGCTCGTCCACTATGAGAATTTCCGGTTTCATTATTATGCTGCTGGCAACCGCCAGTCGCCTTTTCTGCCCCCTGCCAAGGAAAATCGGGTCCTCGTCGGCCTTGTCAGCCAATCCCACCCTTGCCAGAACCGAATTTATGCTCTCTTCGGCCTCGTCCCTCTTTATTCCTATGTTCTTAAGACCGTAATAGAGCTCGTTTTTGACGCTCCTGGTAAATATCTGGTGATCTGGATTCTGGAAAACGTATCCTACATGAAGAGGAATTTTTTTTCTCTCGGACTTGCTGTTAGCTGATATGCCAGCGATATCCGCGGTTCCACTGGAAGGTGCAGCTATTCCAGAAAGGACTTTTGAAAGCGTACTCTTTCCCGAACCATTCTGCCCAACAATGGCGATCATCTCGCCCTTCTCGACTTCCAGATTTATGTCGTCAAGAGCTTTTGTTCCATCAGGGTACGAAAAGGAAACTCCCTTGACATCGATAATCCTGGATGTTCTCGGCCTTGTTTTTCTTTCGGGAACGAAACTGCTTTTCTCCAGCTGAAATTTTGGCTTCTCGTCAAGCGAGAAATATTCTGACAGTTCCGAAACGTCCGGGAGATAAACATTGTACTCCCTCAGAATATCTGGTCTGCTGTAAAGTTCCAGCGGCTTTCCAAGCTGCACTATCCTCCCGCCGTACACGACTGCTATTCTGTCGGCGAATTTCAGCATTACGTCAGGATTGTGCTCTACCAGTATTATAGTCATGTTTGATTTTTTTCTCAGATCGGCAATGGTTTTCATAACCTCAAGTTTACCAGCCGGGTCAAGATCAGATGTTGGCTCGTCAAGTATGAGGATTTTTGGCTTCATTGCCAGGAAACTCGCTATAATCAACCTCTGTTTCTGTCCACCTGACAGTTCCGCAGGATGTATCCTCTCAGCAACGTCACGGTACTGGCCGAGACCGACCATGTCTAGCGCCTCAGTTATCCTCTTGTTAATCTCGGCTTTATCAAGACCCATCATCTGCAGGCCAAGTGAGACCTCATGAAGCATGCTCATGCTCAGGAACTGGCTTTCTGGATCCTGCATAACAAATCCAACAGTGGGTGCCATAGACCCGACACCATCCACTTCATAATGGTCATCTACCTTTTTCACGCCGCTGACTAGCTGCCCAAAAACCTCTACCCTTCCGGAAATGTGCTCCTCCACATGTTCTGGTATCCTCAACTGATGGGGAACCAGGCCGGATATGGAGAAGCAGAGGGTTGTTTTGCCGCTGCCGCTTCTTCCAGTGATCCCCAGAAACTCTCCTTCCTTGATTGTCAGGTTTATGCCTTTCAGAACGTAATCTGTCTTTATTCCCGTGAAATTTGGATATTTCCAGAAAAAATCCTTAATTACGACTGCATCCATTTTAATCAAATCACAGTAGGGGGACCATCACCATTGCAGCACCAAGAGCCAGCATCGCGCCATCGTACCATCTAAAGGCTTTCTCGTCGACAAATCCTGTGAAGTTTTTGACCTTTGAAAAGCCACGTGCTTCCATTGCACCTCCAACCTCGACAGACCTTCGTATTATGGATGCTGTCAGTGGCACAGCAAGCATTACGAATTCCCTGATTCGGTTTAAAAAGCCAAACGTACCCAGGCGGCTCCCTCTTGCGATCTGGGCCTGCCTTATTGTTTCAAGATCGTCAGAAAGTATGTTCAGGCTCCGTGAGACGATGGAAACAAAGAATACAACCTTGAATGGGACTTTTATCTTTCTTAGAGCCGAAATTATGTCTGCGTCCCTTGTAGTCATCATTGTGAGCAGTGTAAGAAAAGCCATTGCGGCGTATCCCGTAACTTTTCCAACCCCAACATAGAGAGAGAGTGCGGTAACCTGGAAATGCAAACTGCCCAGGTTAATGGCAAAAATGGGATTGTATCCAACCTGATTGAAAATCAGCCACCAGATCAACATAATAAACAGTGCAACCAGAAGCATTACAAGGTAACTTCTGACCAGATATTTTATCGTGCCGGACTCCACCAGGAATATGCAGGCAAACGCCAGGGCACTTAGGTTGTAATAAAGGTCTGGGACCGGCCTGTCCATGGAGAATACCACTCCAATTGATATCAACAGCAAGAAGGCAAATTTTACCAGCGGATTCAGCCTGACATAGAACGAGTTGGCTCTGGCGGTAAACAATATTGTCTTTACATATCGTTTTTCTTCACGGTTGTTAGTCATCTTACTTCTCCTCATGGCATGGGGGGTTTGGGGTGATCCTATGTTCAATGCCGGAATTTACCGAGATACGGAATCATATGGTGAACTCAGTCTCATTTCAATCTGCATGGTTCCGATTTACTATACTCCTATTGCTAAGTGACATTAAAACTTCTCCTATTGCGAAGCATGCGATGGAAAGAATTCAGGGAGACAATAATGAGTGTTCCTGGCTTATTTTCCAAAAATTAAAGGCGGGAAACCGTCAGGTTACCCAGCCGGTATTTACCAGACCGTATCTTTCCACAATAGGAGTTATAGTGGCTGCGAGGAACGGAGCTATAACCAGTACAATGGCATCCCCGAGTATCCAGAGTCCAGCTCCAAGCCAGTAAGCGTTAGCAGGTACGAAACCCAGCTCAACGAGGACCCAGACTCCCCAGAGCCCGCCAATGATATTTGTAAGCCCCATAACCCAGAAGATAAACCAGAACGCAGCCTTCGCGTTTTTCAGTATGTCCCTGCCAAGAGGGTCAACATTGTGCTTGGCCAGATATCCCCTGTAAAGCAGAAATATCAGAAGTGCCGGGATGAAGTCTCCTATGCTGAAACCCAAAGCAGGAATGGGCGGCAGTCCAGTGAGCAACCCAGCTCCCACAACGCTACCCACCCACGCGCCCAGTATTCCCCATATGCCCCACCAGAGCGTGAAGATAACGAAAAATGGATACGCCCAGTAGAGGAACCCAATGCCTGGGCCAACAACCGGTGTGTATAGAGCACCGAGATATGACAGTAAAATAACAACTGCCATCTGTACGGCATACAGAGCGTACTGAGTTGTCGATACCTTCCCAGACCCCCTCCATTTCAGTGTATATCTTGCGTAATTGCCGGTTTTATGGTTGCCAGCCACTTTTTCAGGTTGTTTTTCATCAGAATTCTGCACGAATTTCCACCATTGTTTGGATATTATCGGAGATTGGCTTAATACTTTCTGAAGTGTGCAGTGATAATGATGCGGTATATTCAAAACCTTAACTCCCCAATCTTTTAGGGAATATATTGGTTCCAAGCTGTTCATCCAGCTTTGCGGATGATGCTGGTATTTCTGACATAATGGATTTCTTCCCGTCCATTATCATGTATACTCTCGAGAATTTCAGCAGTGCTTCCTTCACCGATATCCTGTCAGCAAGGCCTGCGGCCCTGATCAGCACGAAGATTGTATAGTACAGATAGAGTGACTGGTCCTGGAACATGTATATCCTGTACCCATCATGATTGGAGAGACCGCACAATATGCCCTGGTCACGGTACATGAAGCTCGATGTCAGCTTCATGCTATAATCAATGAGTTTGGAATTCCTCCTGAGTGGCATGACGAATTTCATTTCAGACGACATGAGTTCCGCCATATCATACGAGGCGAATCCCCTGTCCAGCACAAGGATGCCATGGAAGTTGATCTCGTCGAGCACCTTCCTCGACGATTTCACATCCCTCACGGATCCGTCGGGCGGTTTGAGAAACACTGGCATGTACCGATCGAGATCAAAGACCATGGCCATGTTGATCTGCGGTATGTATTCATGATCCGCATTGTGGCCCTTCTGTGCCATGTTTATATTCTCCGATCTTGAGAATATTGATGAGAGATCGAACACCAGCTTGCTGGAATCCTTCATCAGGGTGATGAAGAAATCGTACTGTCCTGCCATGTCCGAGCCAACCTCCTTAAGGAGCTCTGTCAGGTATTGGGTGAAAGATGTGCCTGCATCGTTGTTGACACATGGAGCTTCTCCCACCTCTCCTTCACGGACTTCAGAGGAACCGGATCGAGAAGCCTCACCACCGACAGCGCATACAGGGATTCCCATTTGTCTGGGAAGTGCTTCCTCAAAGCCGGGAGAAGATCACTGGACAGGGAGTATACAAGCTGTGAATTCCCGTATTCATATACTGATCTCACAGAGGGGTGTGCCTCGATCACCCCCCCCTTCTCCGTGATCCCGCCTATGTATTCTGACACTTTCCTTGGTCCATGCGTCTTCCTGTCATATCTCGATGTGGAGTGGTACAGGTAATAGTTTCCGTTCAGGATCTTGACCTCGAGCGGAATGCTGCGTTTTCTCCTCTCCTCCTTCAGGACCTTCGAAACCCACTCTTCCATACACCCTATGGGGATTAGATAGAGAAAAATATTTCCATCAAACAAATAAGGAATAACAGAAATTTCAGGAGAATTGAAGTCAATAATCCCTATAACTCTGCGGAGTTGAGGTTTTAAAATTTTACCGCGCGAAGAGCTCTTAGGGACGGGAACAGCAGGACTGAAATTAGCAATAAAATAAATCCGGGAACGATGATTAAGGTTCGTACGGATACAAAATTTGCCAAGTAACCAGCAGTAAGCTCAGATATTATTGAAGCTACAACGGTCAAAGAAAAAAAGGTTGAATTGATTAACCCTAATTTATCACTCCCTGACACTGCCTGTATAATAGAGGATGTCGGGATTATTATCATTGAAAACGAGAAACCAATAAAAAATGCGAAAACTATAGCCAAAAATAGTACCGTGAATAGACCTAGAAGAATCATGAAAATCCCCAGAACCGATAAGCTGATAAGGACAATAATTCCGGAATCATCTCGTATGTTGATCTTGCCTATCATGAAGGATGCAAAGAGGCTCCCGGCCGTGATTGATGTGAGGATTGCACCATAGGCATAGGCTTCTCCCCCGGATATGTTTGAAGAGTATGCGACAAATAATGGTTCCAGAATGCCGCTGAATGCCAGACTGACTAAATTCGCAAATAATAATTCAATTATTAGCTTGTTTCCACGCATCCATTCTAAACCAATTTTAAACTGTTCAAAAAATTTTTTCGATGATTTGATATGAATGGTTGTGTCGTCGTCAAAATTAATTAGCCCTATTAACAGTCCCCCCAAAAAAAATGTGGCAGCATCGTAGATCATTGGCACCCCTGCCCCGTACAATGCAATTATTATGCCACCAAAACCAAAGCCACCGATTTGAGTTATGTTTGCTCCTATTGAAAATAAGCTATTTGTAGTTCCAAGATTCTCCTTCGATACAAATCTTGGGATCAGGACATCGACGACATTTGCGGGAATCTGCCCCAGCGTATTTAAAATGAAGACCCCTATTAAGATTGCCGGTATAAAAAACATCCCAAAAATGTACATTACTGCAAATAAGACGACAATTAATCCCTGAATATAGAGGGCTAAGGAGGTAAATCTGACTTTGTCATGTCTATCCAGAATATTTCCTGCGAATGGACCAAAAATAACATAAGGAATGAGATTAAAGGCCAACGCAATGGATACCAGAATCAGGGAGTGGCTAATTATGAATATTGTCCAATTCAGAGCTATAGTAAATATCACGTTGCCGGAAATTGAGATTCTGGAACCAAGCCATAGCAATCGTATATTTCTGTTTTTTAGAATCTCTAAAAATCCCATTTTAAGCTCCTCGACCCGGATTCATTTTTTGTATTTATTCAAGTTGCCACAACTCAGGCATTCAGTCCAAGTTGGGATTCCTTCGATAGTATTTTTTGTAATATCAAACAGATTTGTTAAATAGAGTTTACCGGCTGTATTGGAAGGAAGACCCAATAAAAATAACATGCCCTCAAACGCAGCGAGATGTCCTGCCATATTGGAAACAGGGGGAATAATAGGTTCAACAACTTCATCAACCGCATATAGATACTCTTCTGTAATTATATTTCTTTTAAACCGCTTAGACTCACTATAATGTCGTAAACACATATAACACGGCGTTTTAAATGGTATAAACGTGCTAATCCCGAATCTGGGACCGTCGTAACCGGTGTTAATCCACGGTGTACCACTTAATAGAGCCGCTTCGTTGACTTTTAATGTTACGTTGATTGGATAGTCGATCCCGTTGATAAAAATATCACATTTCTTCATTATTTTGATGATGTCTTCAGTAGACTTCAGTTGAAGTTCCACTCCCTCGACTTCGACACTGCTATTAATTTTTTTGAGGTTCTTTACGGCACTCTTCACTTTACTTTTGCCCACGTCCTCTTCGTTATAGAGAATTTGTCTGGCTAAGTTGGAGAACTCCACCTTTTCAAAATCTACGCATATTATCTTACCTATACCCATAGATGCGAAACTGGAGGCAGCTGAGGTGTCTACACCACCCATCCCAGCTATCGCAACTGCTGAATTCTTTAGTCTATACATGTAATCTACTGCCTTTCTATTGTCATCAGATATCAGGGAAAAATTGCAGGTTTCTTGAATATCGATCAAGTTCATATGCGCTGAGTTTCTGTTCTTTCATATCGATTGGTTCTTCAATTAAACCGTTTCTATATAACTTTATCAAAGTATTTCTTACTGCATTTTTGTCTAACTTAGGAAAGAATTTAAGCATTTCGACCTCTATCTCAGACACCTTCCTAGTCCCGTCTGTCAATATCAGCAAACGCCATAACTTCTGATTGTTGTCTTTTATCTCTTTTCCAATGCCAAAGATACACTTCGAAAACCGTATTACGTTGTCCTGACTTCTTACAGGGTAATGAGCGGTCTTAACTTGCAAGTACGTGGACGATCCTATCATGAAATTACCTCTAAAAATAAGTGTACAAATTTAATTATAAGCTTTCACACTATTATCTGCTGGCCGGAGAATCAAGAGTTGTAAGACCTTCTTCCATCAACTTAATGTTGCACGGAATGTTTTCAATATTTTTCATTTTTACCTCCAATTAATAATCTAATTTCCAATGTTTCAACATTTGTAGTGGAGCTATGGCGATCATCGACCCTATAAAATACCTGGTTAAGTGGCTAATGTATTGGCTATTATACTGCGTGCACGAGCGATTTATCGCTATGTGGTAAATTACCACATGTACAAGAAAACTCACCTTTCGCCGCAAGGAAGCCCACTTCTTCAGGGGTGGGATGAATTGCGGCATTCTTATATGTGTTGCCAGTATTTTCCGGTGTAAACCCTCATGGCTTGCATGGGTTAAGCCTAGGGTTGCCTGAGGGATTCGGTGGTGACACCGAAGGTTGAATAGCATACGCCTCTGCCCGAATGGCGAGGGCCATTCCATCGTGCGACATGACTGGTAAGGGTTGCTCCCCGAAGTCAACTGGCCTATTGTAGCGGGTTCCAGAGACATGTGAACATTGCCCATGCCAACGCCCAGTTGCAAGCCAACGTGCTTTAGTCGTTGGTGGTTGACGTCTTCCTCGATCAAGTCATATTAATGGATTAGCAATATACAGCCGTGAAGGTTACATTCGTATACCTGAGGGAAGACGATCCCACTAAATCCACCATGAAGAAGCTTGAACGATTTGGCCTTGCCGAACGGATTGACGCAAGGTGCATCGGAAGAAAAGCCACGCTGACACCTTACGGAAATAGCTACATTAAGAAGTCTGATTCCACCATTCTCTCGAAGTACGGGCTCAATGTCATTGACGGATCATGGGCAAGAATAGAGGGAATCTCAAAAATGAGATTGGTTAACAGCAGAAGAGTGCCTGCTCTCTTGGCAGCTAATCCCGTGAATTATGGCAAGCTAGAGATACTCTCGTCAGCGGAGGCCCTTGCCGCAGCTCTTTTCATAACCGGCTATAATGACATGGCTGATAGGATACTTGAAAAGTTCAAATGGGGACCAAACTTTATAGTACTCAACAGGGAGCCTCTTTCAGATTATGCGGAATGCCAGACAGATCAACAGGTTAGGACAGTTGAAAACGAATATTTTCCCCCTGACAGTGAAAAGTAATCACGCGAAAACGTCCCTTTGGGCTTAATTGTGTTAAACGGCATTCCGATTTTCGATCTCCTGCCCAGATTTGTCATCAGTACCGGGACACAATAACGTTAATATCACTCTCAGCATGTTTTTAATGCACATGGGCGGAAAAATACGAATGAAGACGGATAGAACTTCTCTATTGGCTTCTATCCGGAAGACCAGCGGGGAAATAAGAGAACTCAGGAAGGCCCTGAGGGTCAGGAAAAGAGATCCCATTAGCGGTCTAGAGCTGACAGGAGCCCATGAAATGACAGTTACTGAACTCTCTTCACTTATACAGGACAAAAAGGCGGCCTTGCTTGACCTCAAAAGACAGCGGAAGATAGCTAACCGAAGAGAATATGCAGCCAGGAACGAGCGCGTGATAAAATTGAGGAATACGTACCTCAATGCCGGGTTCAATTTCGGCGCTTTCGACCAGGATGAGAAGGAAGAGAGATAGTAACAAGGCGCATCAGCTCAGGTGATTCCATCACGGATCACTTCGAAACCCCCTTGTCAGTGTTCAGAAAGCAACCATTCACCATTAACCAATGAAAATTTTCCATCTGTGTATTTTTGTATTATTTCAACGATTTTGTTCCTGACATGTTCGGGCATCAACTCACCCGGCCTTTTTTCGCCGGGCAAGATGTGTATACCGGTAACGTGGCTGACCCGTGGCTCATTATTATCAAAAAGCATTGATTTCATGTAAGAAAGCTCATCGCTATCCAGCCTCATCCTCTCGGACATGACGCGTCTATGCAGCTCCTCGATGGAAATTGATTCATAACCTATCTTGGCAGGGTCCCCTCCAGCAGCCCTTACGAACATCTGTATTCCAAGGCACTTTGAACATCTTCCACAAGGAACTATTTTCCCATTCTCGTAGTGGCAGGAGTGACAGGATCTCTGAAGTGAAAAGAGATCAGGATAGCGTTGCAGGAGGATCTTCTCAACCATGTTTCCCGAGATCGGATAAACTGCAGAAGTAAGAACGGCATCGATGCCGATGCTCGTGAAATATTTACTCATCAGCTTGTTGAAGTCGAGGCTCTGGTCAAATATTCCGTAATAATGCTTCAAGCCATGAAATTCAGGCATCTCCCTTGGATCGTCAAACTCGTCACCTATGTAGACCGAGGAAATAGAATGTTTTATCATGAAGGGTATGAGTGCGAAAATGTACACAGGAAATATGAAAAGCTGCAGGGGATATGTATCAGCCCACCTTGTAACTGCAACCTGGTCTAGAATCTTCACCTGCCTCTGCATGAATTTATAGAATCTGTCGACGTTGGACCATGCCTTGAGCACATCCCTGAAGTTTGCAGAAAAGTAATCGTAAGATGTCTTTGCGGTGATCCAGTGGCCACCAGACTCATTGAAGAAAAATGAAAATGTCCTCTCCCCGATTTCTTTGAGCATTCCATAGCTCAGCAAGCTCTCCTTCCCTCCGGATGAAAGTACTGCGGATGTTTTTTTGTCCCCCCGCATGTTGTAATTCCCCTGTGCGGACACGTGAGCAATTACTTCTGTCATACCGTCAGAGTTTGAAGCATTTATGTCTGAATCAGCTGGAATGTACTCCTTCCTGATGAATTCGTATCTCCTCCTGCATATCTTGTTAATGAACACCTCCCTCGCGTTCACCTTCAAGAAATTTCTGAGCAAATCCAGGTCAGCAGCCCCTATTGGAAAGTCAAGGCGTAGTTCCCTGGCAAAATATGTGAAGTTAATCACGGGCATGGTGAGGATCAGACCTGCGATCCTTTCGTCGACGGCGACGGGTTCAGAGTAAGTAAATATCAACCTAAATGTTTTTGCACTGCCTCCGGAGGTTACGGTTATGTCTCCCCTGATGCTGTTCTCCAGGATTGTCGGATTGGAAATGCGGATACTGTCAAAACTTATGGCTCTTTCAACATAGCTGGGAGCCATCTATTTCACCAGAATTCTCGACACTGCGGGGCCCGTCGATTTGAGCGGATCAAAAACAGGAATTCCAAATCTTTTTTCCAGACTCCTAATTTCCTGATCGACCTGAGCATCTGTCATGTTCTCCCTGTTAAGGGAAATGGCAATCACCTTTCTGTTCGAAAGCAGTTCCAGTATCTGTATGTATTTCGACAGGTCTGGAATTGGAAAATCCTCAAAACCATCAAAAAACTTTCTGGCTGGAGCGTGCTGAAGAATAATTGCATCCGGGCGGCATGCACCTATGATTTCGAAACTCCCAGGATAGGCAGGATGAAGTACAGAGCCTTGTCCTTCAAGAAAGATGAACTCGGGATGCTCATTTCTCCAAGCCTCAAGTGTTGTGCTTTCCAGCCCTCCAGGAATGAAGTCGTTTATCATTGAGTCAACAACAACCGTATATGGAAACCCCTGCATCCATGATGTCTGTCCCGTCCCGATCATCACAGATTTTCTTCCCATGGAATTGAGCTGGTTATTGAGTATTATGGCAGTGGTTCGTTTGCCGATTGCACTATCCGTGCCAAGAACCGCAATCTTGAAAGCCTTCACCTCGGAGATTTTTCCCGTGAATGGGTCTTTCCTGTCCCTGAACATCTTCCTGACATCTATAATCTCCGATCCGGACGTTCTGGCTAATGCGGAAAATTCGGTATCATCTGAAATGAACTCATGGAGGCCTGATACAACCCTCATTCCCGCCCTTATGGCGTCTGAAATGAACGGACGGTATTCTGCCGGAAGGAATCCCCCATCGGTGGCAGCTCCAACGACTATAGTATTTGCCCCGATTTTGATGGCATCCTTGAGCGTGGAGACTATGGGGATGCCATTGTTCTTTCCAGCGAGGACCATTCCGGAATCCTTTCCAGAGTATCTGGAATCTATAACTGAAGTTATGTTGTACCTTCTGCTGTATCGAATAAGCCCATTCGCAGTTTTACCGTAGGTGGTTGAAAAAACACCCTCGGCAAGAATTACTGCGTTGTCCATAACTTGTTTCTGCCTGTTATAACGAGGACACACTCACTCTCATGGCTCTTTCTCGACATTATCCTCACTGCTGCAGCAAGGGTAGATGCTGAGGCAGGAAGAGCATGGACATTTTCTGCTTGTTCAATTGTTCTGGAATACATTACCATCTCTTCATCAGAAACGTATTCCGCGTATCCCCTGCTTTTATAGATTGCATTCAGAGCCATCTGGCCATCGAATGCCTTGTATGATATCAATGGCTCGTTTATGGAACTCTCCTTCAATACAGACGGATTAAGGTCCACGATATTTTTTTTGTGTTTTTTCCATGAGTGGATTATTGGATTTCCGTTAGCAGTACTGGATGCTATAAGCATTGGCAAGGAATCTATTGATCCATGATTATACATGTTCACGAAACCGTTGAAAATTCCAGACAAAGTGGTACCGTTACCAACGGGGACAGCCAGGTACTTCGGAGAATGACCGAGTTGTGAGACTATCTCGTAAGCAATTTTCTCATATCCCATTATATCCAGGTCTGAATTAGCAGAACCGGGGCTTGAATCATACCAGGCGTTGTCAGATGCCATGTCCCTCATTGCTGAGACTGTGTCCTCATATTTACCCGGAAGCTCAATTATACTGGCGCCATTCTCAACGATTTCCAGGGACCGCTCATGTGAATAATCCTGCGGCATGGCTACCACGGAATCCAGGCCATAGAGTCTGGCGTAGTAAGATATCGATGCCCCATAATTTCCGCAAGTCGCCAGGGATATTGTTCTGTATCCAAGCTTCTTTGCCCGTATAACATGCAGTTTGGAGATTCTGTCTTTCTGTGAACCTGTTGCGTTTGCCCCTTCGAACTTGATAAAAAATTTCTTGAGGCGCAGGTTCCTCTCTAGGTTAACAGCCCTTAAGAAGGGCGTTGAACCTGGTGGTTCTTCCTCTTCACAAAATTCTTCCATTTTGTTTCACCAAGAACCTGAGTTCCTGTGATTGGGCATTTATATATACTATTTAAATCTTTGTAGGCTGCTGTCCAGAAAAATTTCGCATGCCGGCACCGAGTTTCACTGAAGTTATATAAATGATTGTAATAATATAGAAATCTAATAATACGTCTGATTTTATATTTGTATTATTTGCAAACCCGATTCGTCGGAGACCTTTTTGAGGATATCCCTGACCCTTGATCTTGTTCCCTTTCTGTCTACGATGAACCCGGCGCAGCCAGGGGTCATATCCACGCACTGCCTGACCATCCCCTCCGTTACAATCTCGTGCTGGTATTTTGGAAGCATGTGGCCGACGTTAACGGCGTTCTCAAGAGCGTACTTTGTTATTTTTGGCATGTAGTGTCCGCCTCCAACCCCAACGTAGTTCCTGTACCTGTTTTCCTTTCTGTCAAGTATAGAAGTACATACAGCTGACAGGGCTTCCGCATTTTCCCATTGATTGTTTGTGGTCCCTATCTCGACGTAATAGTGTGGAATCATAAGAAAAGGACCATGATGCGTAGCCTCAAAGGCCACCTCAAAATCCGTGCCCTGATATTTTTTTCTTATTGAACGCAACGCATCTGTCATACCCGCCGGGTCGGTCATTGAAAGTTTCCCCGGAAAGCCCCCGAGCTTAGCTCCGTCAAAATTTCCTGTAGGGTGAACAGTCAGAGATTTTATGTCAGCTACTGAAGAATGCCTGGATAGGACTATTATGCTGCCAATGCTTCCGAAAGCTTTTGCGTCTGCCTCGAATCTGTCATAGTAAAGATGCCTCTCGTCGATAAACCTGAGAAGAAAGTCCCCTTGCTTGAAATCATTTCCTGAGCCGCCATAAGGCTTGAAATCATAATTATCAAGCAGAAAGCGTCCCATGGACGTGCTTGCCTCGTCCGGCTTCGAAGATACTATCATGATCATGGTTCTGCATTACTTCATTCCTTAAATCGATATCAAAACATATCCGGGAACCAAAAAAAGGCAAACAAAAACTACCATTGTTACTGTGCAGACCTACGCAATCTGATTATTCATTTGGCAAGATTCATAATGTATATATGATAACCTCCTAATGGACCTCGACATTGTTGCCATGGAATCCAGGTGGAGAAAAGCCTGGGACAGTACGGACCTGTATTCATACAAATTCCGGAGTGATTACCAATCGAGGAATTTCTACTGGATAGACACTCCGCCGCCAACTGTGAGCGGGAAAATGCACATGGGGCATGCCTTTTCCTATGTCCACCAGGATATCATTGCAAGATACATGAGAATGAACGGTTACACCGTCTTCTACCCATGGGGATTCGACGACAACGGCCTTCCCACAGAAAGATTTACTGAAAAAACACTTGGCGTCAGGGCAGAAAAGATGCCAATTGCCGAATTCATCCAGGCTGCCCAGAAAGTAAGCCGTGAGTCGGAAATAAAGCTCTTGAATTCCTGGAGCAGGCTCGGGATCAGCGCAGATTTTAAGAATTATTACACATCGGTTTCCGAGCCTTCGAGAAGAATATCCCAAAGGATGTTCCTTGACCTGGTGAAGAAGGATAGGGCATACCGTAAAGAGGGCGCGATTATTTACTGCACAACATGCCACACTGCAATATCCCAGATTGAGATGAAGGATGCAACTGTTTCCACCGACTTTGTATACATCCGATTCAAAACAGATGGAGAGGATATTATAATAGCAACTACAAGACTTGAAATGCTCGGTTCCTGTGTGGCAGTTTTCGTTAATCCATCTGACAAACGATATTCCGCATTCGTTGGAAGAGAAGCGGTTGTACCGATATATGGAAACTCTGTGAAAATTTATGCAGATAATTCTGTGGACATGGAAAAGGGCACAGGAGCCGAGATGGTCTGCACCTTTGGGGACCAGAATGACCTCGATCTCTGGAAACGATACAATTTCGACCTCAGGCTGATAATAGGTCAAGATGGCAGGATTAATGATTCTGGACCATTGAAAGGACTGGGAGTAGCTGAAGCGAGGAAAAGAATTGTGGAACTGCTCTCATCCTCTGGATCGGTTGTGAAGATAGATCGAATAAAGCATTCGATCAACACGCACGAGAGATGCGGCACTCCTGTGGAGATATCCATGGGAAAGCAGTGGTTCGTCAGATATCTGGACATGAAGGACGAACTTATCAGGGCCGGACGGGAGGTTACCTGGCATCCGGATCATATGAGGATAAGATACGAAACGTGGGTGAACGGGCTGAAGTGGGACTGGTGCATTTCACGGCAGAGATTCTATGGAGTTCCATTTCCAGTATGGTACTGCAACAAATGCGGCGAAACAGTGTTTGCCGATGAGGAAATGCTCCCAGTTGACCCCAGAATCGGAAGTGCCGGGATTAAATGCGGCAGATGCGGATCCACCGACCTCAGTCCGGAAACCGACGTGATGGATACATGGGCAACCTCTTCACTCTCCCCCAGACTGGCCACGGAGAAAGACGGTCTCTTTGACCGGATAACCATCATGGATATCAGGTTTCAGGGACACGATATCATAACTGCCTGGGCTTTCACAACCATAGTGAGATCGCTTATTCATGATGGCAGGGTTCCCTGGAAAAACATATACATCAGCGGAAATGTTAATGATCCATACGGGCAGAAGATGAGCAAGAGCAAAGGAAACGTGTCGGAGCCTGAAGAGTTCATAACACAATTTGGGGCGGACGCCATAAGGTTCTGGAGTTCAACTGCCCTTCCGGGCGAAGATATAAAGATAAAGGAACAGGAATATGTAAGAGGCAAGCGTACAGTCATAAAGATCCTCAATGCTACCAAACTTGTGGTTATGCTTTCTGCGGAACACTCTGAAATTAAAATGCCATCACCCATGTATCCCGTCAACCAGTGGATAATGTCCAAGCTTGCAAAATTGTCCATGGCCTACAACGAAAGAATGATGAACTACGAGATAGCAAGGGCAAGGGCTATGCTGGATGATTTCTTCTGGAATGTGTACTGCGACGACTATCTAGAAATGATAAAGGGAAGGTTGAATTCCCTGACGCGCTCTGAACCGCGCAGCCTGGAAATTACTGACGCCATAAACACTGCGAGATACGTCCATTACACGATCCTTCATCTTTACGCACCATTCATGCCATATATTGCCGATGAAGCTTATCATATCCTTACAAACCTTCCTGATGAAAACAGCATTCATGGTGAATCTATGGATGGGATCAACGGATTCAGTCCATTCCAGGAAGCCGAGAAGGAGTATGATTACCTGGCCGATGTCATATCCCGGATCAGGGCTTACAAGAGTTCAAAGAAGATTTCGCTTTCTGCACCTCTGCAAAACCTGGAGATACACGGAAAAAAGAAGGAGATTGAAATGCATGCTGACATGATTCGTGACGTGATGAAGATAGGTTCACTCAAGGTGCTCGATTCACAAGAGATCTCTGTTTCGGGTTCTGACTAAGAATTGCCCTGAATCATGGGTGCCTTGGAAAAGAGTAAACATAAATCCTATAATCATTATTATGGACTGATGAATGCGATATGAGTAATGGAGGATTGAACTGATGAAACTGCCAAACAGAAAGCGGATGCTCGAGGTAGGGGTTTCGCTTATCCTCATTTCTGTGATAGTCTTTTCCGTATCAGCCTACTTCATTTCACAGGACACGCGTACACTTAGCCACCAGCCTATTGTGGCAGGCGGTTCCCCGATAAATTTGACGGCAGTCCATGGCGTGTCGCAGGGGGACGACCTGGAATATTCCATAACTGTGACCTCGGCTTCCCCAAATGTCACGGTTTATTGGATATCGCCGCTCGGATCTCAATTCGGTAACCAGACGCTTAAAACTGGCTCCACCGCTTCTTCCGTGTTTGTTGCCCCTGTCTCCGGAAAATGGATATTTGTTGCAGTCAATGAGGGCAATTCAACTGCGAATGCAACCATAACTGTCGGTGATATAAGTTACACACTGATTTATTCCGTGGTCTTCGGTTTCGTACTTCTCCCGGCGGGCATCGCGTTCATAGGCCTTTATTTTTACATACGAAGGCATGAAAACGCCATGCGAAAAATGATGGAAAAGGAGCTTCGATGATCACAGCATGGGAAGATAACGCTTTACTTCCCACTCAGTAACAAATGACCTGAAACTGTCCCATTCCCTCTGCTTCACGGTTATGAAATTCTCAAATATGTGGTCGCCAAAGGTCTCCTTCATTATTCTGCTGTTCCTGAAGTGGTGTAGAGCCTCGCCCAGGCTCTCAGGCATTGAAGCTATGCCTTCCTTCTGCCTCTCTTCTGGAGTCATGTGGAATATGTCCTTTTCAACAGGATCAGGAGGCGTAATCTTGTGTTCAATTCCGTCCAGCCCCATGGCCAACATGGCCGAAAACTGGAGATAGGGATTTCCAGCTGAATCGGGGCATCGAAGCTCCATTCTCTTCCTCATACCCTCTCCCGCGGGAACCCTGACAAGCGCGGTCCTGTTCTTGTTTGCCCAGGAAATGTATACCGGAGCCTCGTAGCCAGGTATCAGCCGCTTGTATGAGTTAACCCACGACGCCATTATGGCAGATGCTCCCTGTATGTTCTTCAACAGTCCACCAAGATAGTGCATGCCCAGGTCGCTGATCTCGTATTTCACTCCCTTCTCGTAAAAAAGGTTCTCGGATTCGTCGCTTGCCATTATGCTCTGGTGCACATGCATTCCGGATCCATTGACTCCGTTTATGGGCTTTGGCATGAATGTGGCATAAAGGCCGTGTCTTATAGCGACGTTCTTGATTATGTTCTTCAGCATGGCTACCCGGTCTGCCATTATCAGCGCTTTGTCGTACCTTAAATCTATTTCCTGCTGCCCATAGGCCACTTCGTGATGTGCTGCTTCCGGCCTGTAACCCATTGAATAGAGAATTGAAAGGATTTCCTGTCTTATTTCGCTTGCAGGATCCATGGGGGTGTTATCGAAATAGCCAGCATAATCACTGGGGTTGTTTGTTGGATTTCCATTCTGATCCTTTTTGAATATGAAGAACTCGAACTCCGGCCCCACATAGAAATCCATGTGCTTCTTCTGGATCTTTTCCACCAGTTTTTCAAGGACGTATCTGGGATCTCCCGCAAATCTCTCTCCCTTCGGCGTATAGATTTTGCAGATGAACCTTGCAGATTTCATGCTGTCAGATGTATCCGGAAGCACGGAATACGTGGTAAGATCGGGAACTGCACGCATGTCAGATTCCTCTATCTGTGCATATCCGGCAACAGAGCTCCCATCGAAGACAACACCCTCGCTCAACGCACTTTCAAACCTGTTCAGGGGAACAGTCAGCGTCTTGACAACGCCCAGAATATCGGTAAACTGCATCTGCAGAAACCTGATTTCATCGGCTTTTATGCGGCTAAGGGTTTCCTTAGTAAGATCTTCCATGAAGAGTAATGTAATGATCTGAATAAATAGGTTTAGTTTGAAAAGTTGGAAACTTTTCACTTTTTGTTGAATTTCCTGTTGTACATGTCAATAGATTCAAGTAGCTCCTTGACTGCTTCTGTCTTGTCTCCCCACCCGTTGACTTCTGTTTTCTTCCCTTCCAGCCGCTTGTATGTAGTGAAAAACTCCACTATCTCTTCGGGCAAATGCTTTGGAAGATCACCGATTGTCTTGACTTCCCTGTAGAACGGATCGTCGACCGCAACTGCAAGTATCTTGTTGTCTACCTCACCCTTGTCAAGCATGTGCATTATTGCAATCGGTCTGGAAACGACAATTGTCCCTGGAAAAGTTGGCTGGGAAATCAGGAGCAGTACGTCCATCGGATCTCCGTCATGATACAATGTTCTCGGAATGAGGCCATAGTCTGCAGGATAAACGACCGATGAATGCAGGACCCTGTCAAGACGCATTCCGGGAAATTCCTTGGCTATTTCATATTTGTTCTTGCTTCCCTTCGGCGTTTCAACGACAGTGTAAAAAGTCTCCGGTGGATCTGGTCCCACAGGAATACTGTGCCAGTAGCTTCCATTATTTTCCATGAAAACATTATGTCCTGTCCATATAAATTAGTTATTTCCGGACTGACCATGTTGTTATTGAAGTGACCTTTTCCGGAGCCATTTTCCGCCAAGTCTGATGCTGTGAAAGGCGAGACTGGTTTTTCAAATCCTGTAATATTTTTAAGCAACCGAACCTTAACCTTATGTCTAAATGTCTGACCATCCTTCAAAATTGATTTCTTACAGTCCCCTCAGGATAAGTTTTGGAGGCGGGGGAACCGATATCAGCCCGTTCATCGATGAATACGGATCTGCCGTATTAAATACCACAATCGACAGGGGCGTCAGGGTAAAGTACGTGGATGATGGTTTCCCGCTGGAAATATCTTCACGGGATTTTGTCAAAAGCTATCTCATCAGCCACGAGAGAAGGTCATCAAGGAGCGTCTCTGAAAAGATAGTTGATCTCTTCAGTTCCAGAAATGTCATGTCCGGCAGAGTTCTCATGAATAGCGATGTTCCACCAGGATCAGGCCTTGGATCATCCAGCGCTCTTACCACTTCCGTTATAAACGTAATAAATAATCTTAACGGCAGGAACCTGACAGCGCTTGAACTTGCTGATGAATCGTTTCTTACTGAGAGGGATTCCCTTAGGGTTACGTTGGGAAGGCAGGATCCCTATGCGATTTCCGTTGGTGGTTTCAAGTTTATGGAGTTTCAGGGAAATAACGTCAGAATAGAGAAATTTGATCAGCATCCCACGTTCCTGCATGCACTTGAGAAAAGCATATTGCTTATCTACACAGGAAAGACTAGGGAAAGC
>DAICSO010000018.1:0-21741 GCA_027368075.1 bacterium | reverse complement strand
GATACACAAGCGTACAGAACTGGTCAAAGAGCGTATACAATATGCCGACAAAGCGTGCATGGGTAGACGAAAACGCATAAACCTAAAACTGCTCTGGATCATTGAGCTGTACGCTGCCAGCATTCTCCTGATATCCGGACTGCTGCTGAGCAGAAGCTACGAGAAGCGCCAGGGAGACGTAATCGATCTCTGACGAACCTTTGTTCCGAAAGGAACCCCCACGAATTTATTCGTGGGAGGATGTCAGGTCAAATCTTTCTCATAAGTATCTGCTGAATGGAGTGGTCACGTCCTTTTTCGAGTATAAGGTGTGCCCTCCACTTTGTCTTCTCGATATTTTCCCTGTAGTTCAGCCCATTGATCTCGTCCCAGATCCTCGAGGAGATTTCTATCGCCTCTTCCCGGGAAAGTTCGCTGTATTTCCTGAAGTAAGACCTTGGGTTCACGAAGGCGTTCTCCTTAAGGAGGAGGAAACGCTCGATAAACCATTCCCTTATCCATTCCTCAGGTGCATCCACAAATATTGAGAAGTCCAGGAAATCGGAGACATATACAGGCTTGGGCATGCCGTGGTTCATTCCGTCTCCTATCTGCAGGATGTTCAGTCCCTCTATTATCAGGATATCAGGTTTTTCGATTTTTATGCACTGATCCGGAAGTATATCATACTCAAGGTGTGAATATACGGGCACTGTGACTAGAGGCTCTCCTGACTTTACGGATGTTAGGAAATTGATGAGTTTCCTGATGTCATAGCTATCCGGAAACCCCTTCCTGTTCATTATTCCCTTCTCTTCAAGTATTTTGTTGGGAAAGAGAAAGCCGTCTGTTGTAACAAGATCAACCCTTGGCTTCCCTGGCAGCCTCTCAAGAAGCAGCTTCAGTATCCTGGATGTCGTGCTCTTTCCGACTGCAACGCTACCTGTAACACCCACAATGTATGGGACCTTGGTGCCATCTTCGCTGAGGAACTCGTTCCTCGCCTCATGCAGCTTCAAGCTTGCAGTTATGTAAAGATTTATCAATCTTGATATGGGGAAGTAGAAATCTTCGACCTCATCCCTCGCGATACGATCATTCAGCGACTTCACAGCCGCAATTTCCTCGTCCGATACGGAAACGGACAGGCTTCCTCTTTTTTCGGCCCATTGCTTGCGGTTGAATGCAAGATATGGGGACCTTAGCTTCCTTTCCTGAGGATCAATCATCTTGAATTACCTTGATCAAACTCCTTCCAGATGCCGGGATGGGATTTCAGTTTTATAATTTGGAGATATTTAATCATTGGCTAGGTTCATTAATGAATATTAATGAGATGAGTAAAACTAGCTGCCAGGGTGAACCACGGAAGCGATATAAGTTGGGAAAAGATCCTATATTCTACAACTTTACTTCAACGACACATTTCTTCGCGCCGTCTGTGAACTTTTCCACAATAGTGAATTTCTCGTCTATTGACCTGTTAATCAACTGGTTTTCCAGTGTTCCGCAGATGATCTTTGTATTATTTTTTGCAATATCATAAAATATGCAGTTGTGCCTTACTATTCTCACCGTGTCATCCGACACTTCAAGCCTTGCATAGTACCCGAGCCTGTTCAGGGCAGACACAAATTCTGAAAGTTCCCTTATTTTCTGTTCCCTGTTTGCGCTGGGTTGATCGCTTGCCTTCATCCCCATATCCTTGAGCATCCGGTCCGCTATTCTTCCAAGGATCATGTTCATTCTATCAGTACCAACCTCTTTCTCGAATTCAGAGAAAAGATAAGTGGCGAGAGTGATATATTTCTTGGGGAAGAGTGACATCCCTTTCTCCGTCAATTCAAAGAATTTCCTCGGCCTGCCTGATTTTCCGCCTCGGAAAAAGGATTTCACGTAGCCCTTCATCTCCAGTGAATCCATATGCTCCTTGACTGCATTCTTGTTTATACTGAGTATCTCCGCAAGCTCATCCATGCTCTTTTCGTTGATGCTGAGCTCGTTTATTATCCGGCCTCTAACAGTACCAAGGATTGCTGATATGTCATCTGATGAATCATTACTCTCGATTAACTGATTTTCCATGTTACAAATATACAATACATGAGGGTATAAATAATTTAGTCAATTTACACATAAGAAAGTGTTTAAATACGTCAAAACAATCATTACAAAGGTGCGCAGATAAAATGACTGAACTGATAATATCAAATCTTGCCGCTTCAGTGGAAGACAAGAAGATACTGAAAGATGTATCGATCACCGTACGCGGAGGGGAGATACATGCTCTTATGGGTCCCAATGGTGCAGGTAAAAGCACACTTGGTAATGTCCTGATAGGCCATCCCAATTATGTCATAAACGGTGGTTCCATCCTTCTTGATGGAGTGGACATAACACACAAGACTCCTGAAGAAAGGGCAAGAGCCGGGCTTTTCCTCGCGTTTCAGAGCCCAGTCTCTATTCCCGGCGTTAAGCTTTCCTCTTTTCTCAGGAGCGCATACAACCAGCTTCATCCAAATGAGAAACTCACCATATCACAGTTTTACGACAAACTGAAGACCCACATGAAAAACGTCGGCCTGGACGAATCATTCATATCCCGATCTGTAAACGATGGATTCTCTGGTGGCGAAAGAAAGAGGATAGAGATACTCCAGATGGTCATGCTCAGGCCAAAGATAGTTATTCTGGACGAGATCGATTCTGGGCTTGACGTTGATGCGCTCAAGCTTGTTGCCAGCGAAATAAAGGATTATTACAGCGAGCAGGTGGGATTTCTTATCATAACACATTACCAGAGAATACTGAAGAGCATAGACCCCCAGTTTGTCCATGTGCTGATGGACGGGGTAGTTGTGAAGAATGGGGACAGGAATCTCGCACTCAGGATAGAGGACGATGGATACGATTGGATAAGGGCGTGAAGGTGTAAAAAATGGAAACAGAATACAGGAATGATGATGAACTCGAAAAGCTGCTGAGTGATCTGAAAAATGTGAAGAGGGAAGACTTTGAATTTCATGATCCGGAAGCTTCAGATTATACGACGGGTAGAGGACTTAATAAGCAGGTAGTCGAGGAGATATCCGAAATAAAGAAGGAACCGGAATGGATGAAGAGACTGAGGCTCCGTGCCCTGGAGATATTCAACTCAAAGCCAATGCCAACGTGGGGACCAGACCTCTCCGGAATTGATTGGGAGAACATAAGCTACTACAACCGGCCGGGAGAAACCAAGACAAACAACTGGGACGAAGTGCCCGATCAGATAAAGGACACTTTCTCCAAACTGGGCATCCCTGAGATGGAGCAGAAGTACCTTGCCGGATCTGTCGCCCAATATGACAGCGAGGGTGTATACCACAATCTCAAGAAGGTATGGGAAGACAAGGGAGTCGTATTCATGGATCTTGATTCCGCAGTCAGGAACTATCCTGACCTTGTGAAGGACTATTTCTGCAGGGCTGTTCCTTTCACTGACAATAAATTCGCTGCCCTTAACGGTGCAGTATGGAGCGGAGGTTCTTTCCTGTACGTTCCCAAGGGTGTTCAGATAGACATGCCACTCCAGACCTACTTCAGGATGAACGGAGAATCCACCGGGCAGTTCGAGCATACAATGGTGATTGCCGACGAGGGATCAAAGGTTCATTACATCGAGGGATGCACTGCTCCAAGATATGATAAGAACTCTCTGCACAGTGCAATAGTGGAGATATATGTCAAGAAGAACGCCAGGGCCAGATACACAAGCGTACAGAACTGGTCAAAGAGCGTATACAATATGCCGACAAAGCGTGCATGGGTAGACGAAAACGCACAGATGGAATGGGTTGGTGGATCACTGGGATCAAAGGTAACAATGCTGTACCCTTCATCATATCTCAGAGGAGCATATGCGTCGGCTTCCAACCTTAACGTCGCGCTTGCCGGGGCTGGTACCTATAAGGACACCGGAGCCAAAGCACTACACTTTGCGCCTCATACAACCTCCAAGATCATAGCAAAAAGCATCAGCGTTGAGGATGGCAAGGCCATATACCGTGGCTTGCTGAGAATAAACAAGGGGGCCGAGTATGCGAAGAGCCATGTGCAGTGCGATGCCCTGCTGATTAACGACGAGTCTTCATCGTACACATACCCGCACGACGAAATATATGATCCAACGGCAACATTTGCTCACGAAGCAACTGTCGGAAGGATAGGCACAGAAGAGCTTACATACCTGCGATCCAGGGGACTGAGCGAGGAAGACGCAAGCTCAATGATAGTGCTGGGATTCCTTGACGATGTGATGAGGGAAATACCAATGGAATTTGCGGTTGAAATGAACAGGCTCATCAAACTTGAAATGGGGAAACTAGGCGCGGTTGGATGATCTATGATGGAGAACTACCCAGAACTAATGAAAACCAGGTTCCGCGGTTCGGATTATGATATCAGGAAAGCATCTTTCCTGTCATTCATTAAATCCCCCATAAGAACATACAAGGAGAGCCCCACTGTCAAGGATTACGTGGAGGTTACAGAGGAAGAGCTTGAGCGGATGTCCTTTGGCGAGAACCTGGAATACAAAGGAGATGACAAGGCTCAGGACGTTTTTGACATCGCCACGCAAAATGGTACGGTTACCCGCATCCCGAAGGATGGTCATGGAATAGCTGTGATGGATATTGAGGATGCAGTGAGAAAACCAGAATCCGGCCTTAAGCTGGAGTTCCTGACAGAGAAGGGTGATGACAGGATCGAGCATCTCATAAACTCGACATGGCAGAAAGGGATATTCATCAACGTTCCCAATGGATTCAAGGGTGAAATAAAGATACACAACGTTTCGTCTGCTGGATCATCATATGCTTATAAAGCGGTGATAATGTGCGGCGAGGACTCAAACGTGCGGATAACGGATATTTATGGAAGCACGGGGATCGGCAGTGGAGTCCAGGGGAAGAATGTGTACATATTCCTTGGCATGCGATCCAAAGTGCAATACGATTATCTTCAGGACAAGAACAATGAGATAACGGATCTAACCTTTGTTAAGTCATTCCTTGCTGAATATTCCGAATTTTCAATTTACCACGTCAACCATGGCGCCGGAAAGGTTGTATTCTCCAACGAATCCATACAGAGGGGAGACAGCTCAGATTTCCGGACTTATGGAATAAATTTCAGCGGAGGGGACCAGAAAATGGATATACGTGACAGCAGTTTCCAGCTGGGAATTGCGACAAGCGCAGACATACACGTGAAGGGTGTCGTCCTGGGACGGAGTTCTACTATGCACAGGGGAAACATAGACATAGAGGAAAAAAGCATCAAGTCCACTGGCTACTACGATTCTAAGATCCTTCTTATGTCCAGGGACGGCTTTGCAAATACAAAACCAGCCCTGCTCATCAAGAACAACAACACGAGGTCAAAGCATGCATCGGCAATAAGCAGCGTGGATGACGATCAGATATTCTACATGCAGTCCCGTGGCATACCGAAGAACCTTGCCAAGAACCTGATAACGGGCGGCTTTGTCGGATCAACAGTGGAGAAATCCGGTGACAGCATCCTTATGGAACGCGTGGAAAAATATTCAGAAGGCATTGCCCTTTATGATTAACGCACAGGCAATAAAGAAGGACTTCCCGATTTTCAGCAGAGAGATAGACGGAAAGCCCATAATTTACCTGGACAACGCGGCTACTACCCAGAAACCGAGGCAGGTTGTCGAGGCTATTGTCGACTACTATTATAATTTCAACAGCAATATACATAGGGGAATATACAGGCTCAGCGAAGAGGCCACCGACCTTTATGAGAAATCGAGGGAGAACGTTCAGGGATTTATCGGTGCGGGTAAAGATGGGACAGTGGTCTTCGTAAGGAACGCGACAGAAGCCCTTAACCTTTTTGCGGCCGAGTACTCACGGAACCTGCAACCAGGAGACGAGGTGATACTGAGCACCATGGAACACCATTCCAATCTGGTGCCGTGGCAGTTCCTGCAGGAAAAGGGAGTGGTGCTGAAATTCGTCGATCTGACGCCAGACTGGGAACTCAACCTGGAGCAGATGAAAACTTTGCTCACGCCAAGGACAAAGGTGGTATCCATCACGCATGTCTCCAACGTTCTTGGGACCATCAATCCAGTAAAGGAGATAGGGAAGATGGCTCATGAGAATTCTGCCAAGTTTGTTCTTGATGGCGCACAGAGTGTTCCGCATATGCCAGTTGATGTATCCAGCATAGGATGTGATTTCATGGCTTTTTCAGGGCACAAGATGCTTGGGCCCAGCGGTATCGGTGGACTTTATGCGAAGAAGGATGATCTGGATAAAATGCATCCTTATATGGGCGGCGGCGAGATGATCAAGCAGGTATGGAAGGATCATGCGACCTGGAATGAGGTACCACAGAAATTCGAGGCAGGCACTCCAAATATAGAAGGGGGTATAGGTCTTTCGGCCGCAGTGGACTACCTTAGGAATCTTGGCATGGAAAATGTCAGGTCACATGAGAGAGATCTGATAGGGTATGCACTGGAACTGGAGGAAGACCGTAAAATCCCCGGACTGAGATCCTACGGGCCGCGGAACCTGGATGTAAGAGGCGGCGTTTACACATTCAACATCGGCGACATCCCGACCTTCGACCTTGAGATGGAGATGATGTCCAGAGGCATCAGGATAACCGGTAATGGAATACACCCGCACGACGTTGCCCAGTCGCTTGACAGAGACAACATAGCGGTGAGGTCGGGTCATCACTGTGCAATGCCACTGATGAATGAACTGGGCGTTGCGGCCACTTCGCGCGCCTCTTTCTATATTTATAATGCAAGAGAAGATGTGGAAAAACTTTTCGACGGAATACGGATGACGGAAAGGACGTATGCAAAATGACTGATGACGACTTGCAGATTCAGCTTATTCTCGATCATTACAAGGAACCGCGGAACTACGGGAAGATCCAGAACGAAACAACATCTATAACCGAAGCAAATCCCGTGTGTGGAGATACTCTCCATTTCTCCCTGCTCATCGAGTCTGGGAAGCTTGTCGACATAAGGTTCGTGGGTCAGGGATGCTCCATAAGCCAGGCATCGGCATCCATGCTGACAGAATACGTAAAGGGGAAATCAGTTTCAGACATCAAGACGCTTAAACCTGAGACCGTTCTTGGAATGATCGGCATAGAACTCGGCCCGGCGAGGGAAAAGTGCGCGTTATTATCCTATAACGCCCTAATGAAGGCCCTTGTACCGTATAATTAAGGCAATAAATCCATCCCTTGTGTAATCAGAAAATGATTTAATACGGTAAATCAATCACCCCATATGGCGACCACTGTTTCAGAGATAATGACTCGTTCACCAGTAACCTCCAGTGTACCGGGTTCGATCAGTGAAGTGATAAAGACACTTATAAAGGAGAACATAACAGGGTTGCCAGTTATCGATGCGAAACGAAAATATGTGGGAATGCTCAGCAGGCGCGATATATTCGACAACCCAGAGGAAACCCAGACCGCACTTGTCATGCGAAGGGCAAACCCCGTCTATGAAACAGATCCAATAGAGAAAGCGGCAATGGAACTTGTATCCCAGAACAGGAGGCACATTGCGGTAATAAACGACTCCCGTGATGTTGTCGGGATACTGACGCCGCAGAATTTCCTCGACATCCTGTCGCATGAATACGGCGAGTTACCTGTCAAATCAATAGTGAGAACTACCGCAATGCCTGTGTGGAACGGCACCCCCCTGGGCGCAATCTACACAATGATGCGTGTATCCAGGATATATTCATTTCCAGTGATAAACGAGAATGGAGATTTTCTCGGTCTCATAACCGACAGGGACATATTTGATAAGGTGGACCTGAAACAGAGCGCAGTGCTTTCCCAGACCGGAATGGCCGAGGACGAAGACCCATGGTCTTGGACTGGTATAAGGAACGTCGTTACCTATATCCTGGAAAAAAATAAGATACAGTTGCCAAATATACCAGCTTCTGACGTGATGATCAAGACGCCTGCCGTTGCATATGTCAATGACACATTGGAAAGGGTCGCAAAGATCATGTCTACAAAGAATTTTAATCAGCTTCCTCTGCTGGACGGCTCCCAGAAGCTTGTAGGAATGCTTTACGACATTGAACTACTGAGCGTATTCAAATGACCACTTACGAAGAAGCAATAGAACTTGCAAAGAGAAGGGGATTTTTCTGGCCCTCGTTCTCCATATATGGCGGGCAGTCTGGATTCTATGATTACGGACCCCTGGGGGTGTTGCTGAGAGAGAACATAGTGAAGGTGTGGAGAGATGAGTACCTGAGGTCGGGGGCGATATTCATCGACACGCCAAACCTGAGCCCGGAGATGGTATTCAGGGCGTCGGGGCACCTTGAGAAATTCTCAGATCTTGCGGCCAGATGTTCAAAATGCGGTTCCAGATACAAGCTTGAGTCGCTTCTTGGGAAGGCGGGAATTGCAGATATTCCCGCTGATGTCAAACAGGCAGATAATTTGCTGGAAAATATCAGCATTAAATGCGAGAAGTGCGGTGCGGAAATAAAGGAAGTATACAATTTCAACCTGATGTTTGCTCTTGAGAAGAACGAGAAGGAAGCATCACGACTATACCTTCGCCCGGAAACTGCACAGGGAATCTTCATAAACTTCAGGCTGCTCAACAACTACTTTAGAGGAAAGCTCCCCATGGCTGTTGGCCAGCTTGGAAAAGGTTTCAGGAACGAGATCTCGCCAAGGAACGCGCTCATACGATTGAGGGAATTTTATCAGGGAGAGGTTGAAGTGTTCTATGACTCAGAAAAGCCAGGATTCGCTGACATACCGGTTTTCGAGGAGACAACATTCATGCCCATGGACCACAAGGAGAAGAGGATGACGGTAAGGGAAGCCAGCAGCAGCGGGCTGATAAGGAATCCGGTCCTCGCGCACTTTGTCTTCAGGACGCAGAAGATACTTTGGTCAATCGGGCTCGGAGATGGAGTGATCAGATTCAGACAGCACGAAAAGAACGAACTTGCGCACTACTCATCAGATTGCTGGGATGCGGAGGCAAAACTGGAAGATGAATGGGTTGAGATAGTCGGAATTTCAGACAGGGCAACATATGATCTTAAGCGTCACGCAGAATTTTCAGGGGAAAACATGGTCATAACAGATGGCGACAGGAAATTCATCCCCTCTGTGGTGGAGCCGTCCTTCGGGATCGACAGAACCGTTCTTTCCATCATAATGACTTCTCTTTACACCAGGGAGAATGGGTCTAAGGTATTGGGATTCAACACGTCAATCGCTCCGTACATCGCATCAGTTCTCCCTCTACAGAAGAAGGACGGAGTCGACGCTCTTGCAAAGGATATCTACTCGTCGATCCTGGAAGCAGAGAGCAGGATACAGTATGATGAAAGCGGTTCAATAGGAAGGCGATATGCCAGACAGGATGAAGTTGGAACTCCTTATTGCATCACCGTGGATTATGAATCTCTTGAGGACAGGAGTGTTACGGTCAGGGAAAGGGACAGCACAAAGCAGGTACGGATCGGTTCCGATAGCCTGAAGCAAAATTCAGGGCATCTGGATGCATATCTGGACTCACTCTTCGCCTGAAATTCGAATTCTTCCGTCAAGGCGTAGGCATTGACGTAACTTTATGATTCATACCGGAATAATGATCCATGATATTGGTTCAGAATCACATTCCGGTCAGGAAAGAATATGCAAAGCAGTTTGAAGATGCCTTCAGATCGAGCCAAACGGACATGAATAGCGTTGTGGGATTCATCAGGACCGAGATCCTCCGGCCTGTAAAGGGAAACGAATATATCGTAGCCACCTACTGGAAATCGATTGAAGATTTCAATCAGTGGGTTGGAAGTGATAAATTCAGGAGTTCGCATTCAAAGTCATCGTTACCGCGTGATGCCTTTGAAGGCCAGAGTGCAATAACTTTGCATGAAATTGTCTGAATATGCAGAGGCAGCGGGGTCATGATGATCTCTTCTCCGGCTGGTAGAATATCCTTGGATTCTTGCCAAATTTCCGAAACAGGAGTATGGCGGCCAGTATGACCGGTATGGAAAGGATGGAGAAACTGTATCCATAGCCAAAAAATATGTCCATGTAACCGAAAATAACGGGCACTGCTATGCTCAGAACGTTGTTATAAGCTAGAAAGTAAGAATTGGCCGCATTCCTTTCTGATGGTTCGGTACCTCTTGCGATCATTACCGAAGAGATAGGAAATACCGATCCATGAGGTATTCCCAGGAATGCCACGAGAGCCAGGAACTCTGCATAACTGTTCAGGAAGGGTATGAATAGCAGGGGAATCACAGTTAATGCTACGGAAAATATGATGGGGTTCTTTATTCTCCTGAAAGGCCTCACCGCCATATACCCTCTGGTGATGAGAGATGTCAGAAAAAAATAAATGAAAGAAGAATAGGCAACGTCTCTTGAGACTCCGAACCGGGACGCGGCAAATATTGCAAGGAAAGTCGTTATGGCCGCGAATGGAACAAAATAAGTTGTTATGGTAATTATTGATGCAACGAACCCATCGTTCCTGAGGGTTCCCTTGCCACGACGCTCCGCATTCCTGTCCGGGAATGGTATTACAAATGAGACTGCAGTAGCAAGTAAGGCAATAGGAATGAAGAAAAGGAAAATATACCCGTAGTTGAAGTAGTGCAGGAGATATGTCTCAAGAGCAGGGCCGATGATGAGGCTGGCGCTAAGGCTAACGGCATATATTGCAAGAAGCCTCTCCTGGGTTCTCCTATCCCCATGCAGGCTCGCTGTGGTTATTATGTTCGGCATGATGAACCCGAAAAGCAATCCTACTAGCGCGGAAAGTGCAAATATCGTGACGCCATCTGCGGTACTGAGAAGGAAAAGTGATATTACCAGCAGGACATTTGACGCGATAAATATCTTTCTCCTGATCCTGCTCTCAAATCTGGGGTTGAGGTATGAATTCGCAAAGAGTGTAGCTGTATATGACACAGCAGTAACCAATCCAACCTCCAGACTGCCAAAACCAAGGATATTCTGTGAGTACAGGGGTATTGTTGTCAGGACCATGTTGTTCGTGGACCTGCTTGCAATCGTGATAAGCATTAAAATTAGTACAGTATATAGAATGCCGTTATTGCTCTTCATTTCGCTTGAACCCAGATAACCTCATCTGCACCGGATTACGCGCGCTTCCTGTCTTCAGGTCGGCCTCGCCGGTTCTGTCCATAATAGAAATAAATTATAAAAATTGATTGCTGGAAATATCGTTTCCAGTTTCAATGCTGGCTATTCAGGGCCTGTTAGTTGCTGTTGCGCCTTTCCTCAATCTGTGCCCTGGCTCCTGCCAGTCTAGCTATGGGTATCCTGTAAGGCGAAGCTGAGACGTAGTCAAGCCCAATCCTGTGGCAGAACGCTACAGTGTCCGGATCCCCTCCGTGCTCGCCGCATATGCCTATCTCGATGTCAGGTCGGGTCTTCTTTCCCCTGGATACTGCAATCTTCATGAGTTCTCCGACCCCGTCGATATCAACGGTGCTGAACGGGTCGCTCTCAAGAATTCCATCTTCAATGTATCTTGCAAGGAATTTCCCCTCCGCATCATCCCTGCTGTATCCAAATGTCATCTGGGTCAGGTCGTTGGTACCAAAGGAGAAGAAATCTGCATAAACGGCGATCTTGTCCGCGGTCAGGCATGCCCTGGGTATCTCGATCATGGTTCCAAATTTATATTCAACCGGCCTTTTACCCGCCTCCTCCCTTGCGACATCCTCAAGTCTTTGCCTGAGGACTTTCAACTCATTCACATGGCCCACAAGGGGAATCATTATCTCCGGATAGATTGTCTTTTTCTCGTCAATCACCATGGAAGCGGCCCTTATTATGGCCCTGACCTGCATCTCATAAATTTCCGGATAGCTTATCCCAAGCCTGCACCCCCTGAATCCAAGCATGGGGTTGAACTCCTCCAGGTTCTTTATGGTCTCAAAAATCCTTTCAAGTTCCGCAAGCTTCTCTCTCTCCTTCCCCAATTTAGAATCAGTCCTGAGCCTGAACATTTCGTTCATAACCTCTTCCTTATCTGGAAGGAACTCGTGCAGCGGGGGATCCAGCAATCTTATGATCACCGGGAATCCCTCCATCGTCCTGAAAAATTCCACAAAGTCAGATACCTGCATTGGCAGCAGCCTGTCAAGGTTAATCCTTCTCTCTGCTTCGTCTCTACTCATTATCATAGCACGCATTATTGGCAGTCGGTCATTTCCAAGAAACATACGTTCCGTCCTGGCAAGGCCAATCCCTCTGGCTCCGTTCTTTCTGGCAAGAACCGCCTCTTCAGGGGTATTGGCATTAGCTCGCACGCCTATTTTCCTGATGGCATCTGCCCATCCGAGTATAACGTCCGTATCGGGACTTATTCCCGGTTCTTCCATCTGTGTCTTCCCAAGGTAGAATTCACCGGATGTGCCGTCGACAGTGATCTCATCGCCTTCAGACAGGATCGTGTCGCCACAGGCAAGCTTTCTCTCCTTTGAATTCACCTGGATAAGCTCAGCTCCGACCACCGCTGGTTTTCCCATTGCTCTGGCCACAACTGCGGCATGGGACGTCATCCCTCCCTTCTGTGTGAGGAACGCTTTAGAAACAACCATCCCTCTAACATCATCTGCAGTCGTTTCCGGTCTGACAAGAATTAGCGGCTTCTTTTGCTTTGACAGTTCAATGGCTCGCTCAGATGAGAAAACCAGCTGTCCTGACGCTGCACCGGGTGATGCAGCGAGCCCCTTTCCAAGAAGAATCTCGTTTCCCGTTCTCCTGACCTGTGGATGCATCAGCGAGTCAAGAATCTTTGGCGTGATGCGCATCACCGCCTCTTCCCTGTCTATCAGGCCTTCGTCAGCCATTTCACGCGCCATTCTTATGGCAGCCCTTGCCGTGCGTTTTCCGGACCTGGTCTGCAGAAGATAGAAAGTGCCGCTCTCGATTGTAAATTCTATGTCCTGCATATCCCTGTAGTGTTTTTCAAGTTTCTCGACAGAATCTGTCAGGGACAGGTAAGCCTTCGGCAGTTCTGTCTTCATGTCTGAAATGTGTTTTGGAGTGCGTATGCCAGCAACGACATCCTCACCCTGGGCATTGACAAGGTATTCTGCAAACAGGATTTTCTCTCCTGTGTTGGGGTTTCTTGTGAACGCAACGCCAGTCGCTGAATCGTTACCCATGTTCCCGTATACCATGGCGACTATGCTTACGGCAGTTCCCATCTGTTCATCTATTTCATTTTCCCTCCGGTAGACTTTGGCCCGTTCAGAGTTCCACGACTTGAACACAGCCTCTATGGACATCTCCATCTGGACCCTTGGGTTTTCAGGGAATTCAAAACCCATGCGTGAGTAAATCATGTTATACCTGGAAACCAGGTCCAGGAGATCGTTCTCGTCGAGTTCCGTATCCAGATTCTTTCCCCTCTCCTTTTTCAGGTCGTTCATTGCATCATTGAAATGATCAGCGCTTATTCCAAGCACTATTGTTCCGAACATCTGGATAAGCCTTCTGTAGGCATCTGTTGCGAATCTCCCGTTTCCGGTTTTCCGGGCAAGCCCCCTCAGGGTGTCATTATTCAGGCCAACATTGAGAACTGTATCCATCATTCCGGGCATACTTACCGGAGCTCCTGATCTAACCGAGACCAGCAGCGGATTCGCTGGATCCCCGAATTTTTTTCCCGTGGACTTTTCAACAGTTCTCAGTGCGGATTCCACCTGTTCCATCACACCATCTGGTATTTTTCCATTTTTAAGGAAAGCTCTGCAGGTCTCTGTGCTTATGGTAAAGCCGGGAGGAACATTAAGTCCAATCTTGGTCATTTCTGCCAGTCCCGCTCCCTTGCCGCCGAGTACATCGGCCATTTCTTTGCTTCCCTCAGAGAAAAGATACACGAACTTTTTTTCGCTCTTCACAATTTGTTATTATGCACTATAAATAAGTTTTTTTCAGAAAATGTCTGTAATGTGAGCTACATGTATATTATTCTGGTACACATATGGAAAGCATGGGGTGAAATGCGATTTTATAAGGCACAATCGCATAAAGTATTAATATGAGGAGATCAACCGTCAAGACACGTTATGGAAACATTTCATATTTATTCCGTTCGGGAGCCATCCCGGTAATATTCTTTCATGGCCTCGGGGGTACAGGAAACAGCTGGATAAGGCTCGACGCTCTTCTTGATGAAAAACTTTGCCTCTACATGGTGGATCTGCTGGGGCATGGTAGATCCGCAAAACCAGATATTCCATACACAATTGAGAACCAATGCGAGGCGCTGGACGACTTTATCTCGGAACTTGGGATCAGGAATTTCGTTCTTGTCGGCAATTCCTATGGAGGGTGGATCTCCCTGAGGTATGCTGTAAGCAGGAAAAATGAGGCAAAACTCATCCTTGTAGATAGCGCAGGGATAAATACCTCGGTTGGAGAAACTGGAGGGGAGTATGAATCTTCATTCCTGAAACGCCTGATGTCCGTGAGCCGGTTCAACGACGAGAGAATTATGAAGGCCATAATAATGAACAACGCAAGGTCCGAAGAAAAGATAACAGAGGCGCAGCTAGCCTCTATTTCGGTACCGACGTGCATAGTATGGGGCGGAATGGACAGGATCATTCCGCTTGATAACGGGGAGAGACTTCATGCAGCAATTCCGGGATGCGTAATGAATGTGATAGCCGATTCCGGGCACGTTCCACAGGTTGAGCGGCCGGAAGAGCTAGCCGGTATTATCAACGGATTTATCCTTGGATAACGAGTACCAGCCCGGGTCCTCCTCAGATCGCATCTTAATGTGTTCCCTGAGGTTAGAGATATCAAGTTCTGCTGTGAAAACTTCACTTGATCCTCCCTCGATGGTCCTGATCTTGAACCCGTAGGTATGCAGGTACGGCTGGACAACAATGCTGTTTCCACAGAACGGTGCTGAAAGGGAGTTGACGGAAACAACCGGGATCCTGTTCTCAAGAGACCTGGCGGAAACGTACACCTTCCACATATCGTGGTACTCGGAATCTATGAGTGACGGATTTATGGCGTATTCCGCACCGCTCCTGATTGAACTCTTGAGAAAATACGGGAAGTCTATGTCGTAACAGACAGGGACAACTATCTTTCCGGCGGACGTATTGAATACGTTTATCCCGCTTCCCGATGAATATGCGGCCCTCTCATTCCTGAACAGCGAGATCTTGTCCTGCCATCCAAGCAGCTTCCCGCAGTCGAATACCGGTGCGGTATTGTACAGCTTCTCTTCCCTTGATATGGACAGGCTGCCGGGGATCAGTACACAGGAATACTTTTCACTTAGCTTCGTCAATTCATCAAGCAGCGTGGACAGCCCCCTGCTATCCGATTCAATCCTGTCCACAATCCACTTTTCAGGAAAGGCCATGAGGTCTATCCTGCTGCCGCCTGACGGATCGGGTAGGCGGTGCTCAAGATACTTCAGCGCTGATTCCAGGCTCATACGCATGGACTGGAAACTGGTTACCCTGACAGCATCCGGGACCTGCAAGTTATCTCACACCACCAAGTTTTTCGGAAACTATCTTCAACAGTTCATGGGCAAGTCTGTCCTTCCCCACGCTCGGGAATTCGACAATCTTCCCTCCATATCCGATGGAGTAAGACACTTTTCCCTTTCCAAAGGGGGATTCCGCACCGCCTATGGCGTTGTAAACAGTAATTTCCGGATCAGATCCTGAAAAATGAGTCTCCGTATCGTTCTCATGATACAGCCTGAAGGCAACCAGCATGCCCTTATGTTTTTTCCTCACACTATCTATGAGTTTCGGCACCTTCCTGAAGCTGATGGTAACCTCATCCCTTTCACTTATCTTCCTCACGCTTTTTTCCTTCGGGGCAAAGTCTGGTAGGGCCGCAGGAATAATAACGGCATCATACTTTTCTTCAAGGCATTTCATCGTGGCTGCCTCATATTCATCCATTGTATGAGCATCGTGGAATTCAACGTAATCGGGGAGGGGTATCATGGAATTTCCAATGAAAGTCACCGATGATCCCATTCTGAATGCATTCCTTGCTATCATCACACCCATGGTTCCACTGCTGTGATTCGATATAGTCCTGACCGGGTCCAGGGGTTCCTCACCCCTGCCGCTTATGACAAGAACCTTCTTCCCCGAGAGATAGTTCCCGTAGAATGCCCGGTTGACGTAATCAGCAATAATGGCATTCTCGGCGATCTTTGCCTTGTCATCCTCATGCCTTGGGGGGATTACGGAGACACCGAAGGATCTGAGTGAATCCATGTTCCTTCTGTTGGCGGGGTTTGCCATCATGTCCTCGTGCATTGCCGGAGATATCATCGTTCGGATCCCATGCCCAAGCGCAAAGGAGAAGAACAGGGAAGGAACGTCATCGGATATCCCGTTGGCTAGCTTCCCAATTGTGTTGTATGTTGCCGGGGAAATAAGGTAAACAAGGTTTTCCCTTTGCCCCATGAACAGTCTTATGTGTTCAATCTCTCCGGAGATCTCCGTAATTACCCTGTTCCCGGATGCCCATTCAAGCACCTTTGGGTTCAGGAGATCGGCGCCCTCCCTGCTCATACCTACTATGACTTCCGCGCCCTCCCTCCGCAATTCCCTGATGATGTCAGGAGTACGGTACAGGGAGATGCTTGCAGTCACTCCTACTACGACCTTCTTTCCAAAAAGCGGTGAAAATTCATAGGTATCCATTTTCCTACCTCACAATGTACCATGATCCGATCATGGTGGCACATAATTCCCTGTTTCCATCCACAACTTCTATGCTGCAGAAGGCCAGTTTTCCTCCGATCCTGTCGGTTCTGGAAATAAATTTCACCGGCCCGGTTGATATCTGTTTCAGGAAATTTGCATTGAGGTTTACCGTGAACTCATTCTGGACCCCCTCATTGGTCATTACCGAGATGCCGCCAACAGCATCTCCAAGGGCCATTATGGCACCGCCGTTCATGATCTCACCAACGCGGAGCAGGTTAGGTTCCAGCGGAACCTCTATTTCGGCATAGCCGGTAGACAAACGGATGCTGGACACCGCAATGTCCTTAAGAAAACCATCTAGCTGAAAAATCCTGTACGCATCTTCCACGCTGAGCATTATTGTCGTATGTGTGGATTGTATATGTAATTTGGTCATTGTTAATGGATGAATTGTTCTTGAGGGTACATTATGTCAATTATAAAGTAATAATATCTCAGCTTGAAATATTTTCATAATCCGGAATATAAGACATATTTTGTCAAATGTAAGAACTGAGTCCCGTCCGGAAAATTAAGGAACAAATTGCTAAATACTAAAAGCGGTATAACAGCTTTTTTGTCTTTTTTTAAATTAATTATAATACGATTTTTAAGCCAGAAATGAAAAACCATTTAAACACAGAGAACATTCGTTTTTTATGGAGGCAAATACAGAGCAGTTGAGCAAGATTCATGAAATGCTCAAAATACTGGGGCTATCATCATACGAGGCACAGGGTTTCGCTGCCCTCGTATACCATGGCGTTGCGAACGCGGATACTGTCGCAGATACGGCCAAGATACCACGGACGTCCGCTTATAAAGTCATGGAATCACTGGTTCAGAAAGGGTTTGCCAAGGAGACTGACGGCAGGCCCAGGATGTTCAAGCCTGAAGATATGGACAGGATCAGGTCAGATTTCGAGAACAAGCTGCAGGAGTTGTTCACAAACCTCAAGGGTCTGCAGGACATGCTTCCTTCAAAGGGCGAACCGCAGCTTATTTACACAATATACGGTACGCAGAAGGTTTTTGACAAGCTTGCAGAGATGTTCAACCTGACAGAATCTGAAATATTTGTATGCACAGCTAAGGTGCGCGAGATAAGGACCGAACTCAAAAAGGAAATCGATAACGCCATAAAGCGTGGTGTAAGGGTGGTCTTCGTCACGCCTCCAAACAAGAGGGTCCCACAGAATACAGAGGTATACAGGAAGGACGGACTGATTGCAACCGATGTTGTCAGTGACCAGACAAGGGCTCTTATTGGCGATCCAGAGCTAGGTGCTTGCGGATACAGCGATAACCCCTCGCTTGCCCTGCACGTATACCAGTTCATCAACATGATCATACAGAACGGGATGTAGGCAAGAGAAACGGTAGAGATGGCAGAATTCGGTAATGTATTGCTTGGAGGCCATGTTTCAACCTCAGGCGGGATATCTGGAGCTTCCGATCGGGCAAAGGCGTTTGGATTCAGGACTTTCCAGGTTTTTTCTAAGAATCAGATGCAGTGGAACGCTAAACCTCTGGATCCTTCTGAGGCCAAGGGGTTCAGGGAAAAGGTCGCCGAGAATTCCCAGGAGAAAATAATGGTGCATGCGTCGTACCTCCTTAACATGGGGACATCTGATCCTGTACTGAGGTCAAAGGTAATTGAAGGATTCTCGTTGGAGATACGGAGAGCAGATGAGCTCGGGATTGACAATCTGGTTTTCCACCCAGGGTCAAGGGGAAAAGCTACCATGGAACATGGTATCAGCAATGTGGCTGAGAACCTCAATGAAGTGATCAGTTCCACGCAGAAAGTCAGCATTCTGCTTGAAATGGCAGCAGGACAGGGTGGCAGCATTGGTCACACATTTGAACAGATAGGCAGCATAATAGACCAGGTCGATCAAAAGGGAAAAGTCGGCGTCTGCTTTGACACTTGCCACGTATGGGCTGCTGGATATGATATAAGAACAGGGGCAGGCTACGAATCGGCAATCCAGGAATTTGATGACGCCATAGGACTGCAGAAGCTGAAAGGGTTCCATCTAAACGATTCAAAGAAGGGCATGGGGAGCCTTGTGGACAGGCATGAACAGATCGGCCTCGGAACCCTCGGTGTAGAAGGCATTTCTAATTTTGTCAACGACACCAGGTTCCATGGAATTCCCATGGTGTTCGAAACCCCCAAGGGAGAGGAAGGGTATGATCTGGACATTGCCGCAGTGGTTTCAGTGCTGAAGAGGAGTTGATACGTGTGGAGATTAAACCGTTCAGGCCATTCATGTTCTCTAATAGCGCCGACATGGTAACGTCACCGCCATTCGATTCAATAACCGGGGAGCAGGAAGCCTCGCTGAAGTCATTTCCACACAACATCACACATCTCACTTTGCCGAGAGGTCCTTCAGGCATCGAGACAGCCTCAAGGAACCTTGCAGCCTGGATAAATGAAGGCGTTCTTGTGCGTTCAGAGAGGGATACGATCCTGGTTGTAGTGCAGGAATTCCGGATTGGCGGGGAGAACTTACAGAGAAGCGGCATAATCACGCTGGTCAAGGTATTGCCTGAAGACGGCACAATCGTCCCACATGAGCGGACATTTCCCGGGCCTGTAAAGGAAAGGGCTACCCTGATGGGAGGGATCGGTGCTCAGCTGGAGCCTATTTTCCTTGCTGTTCCCAGCTCAAATTTTGAGAAACTATTGAAGAAAATAATAGCCTCTGAGAAAACAGCTATGGTCTTTGAAGAACCGGCCGGCGTCAGGAACTCCATTTATTGCATTTCGGAACCTTCATCCATAGAAAAGATACAGGAAACGCTTCTTCCAGAAAGGTCAATAGTTGCGGATGGACATCACAGGCTGAGAGCAAGCATTTTCCTTGCTGAAAATTCCGCAGGAAAAGAGAAGGAATTCTGGAGCTATACCATGTCCTATATCACTTCAGTCTATGAAAGAGGACTCTTGATCTCCGGAGTGCACAGGATAGTCTCCTCCAGCATAAGCGTGGACAGATTCATTGGGAACCTGCGGAATTTCTTTTCGGTATCCGAGCATTCGAGCCTGGACAGGATCAATCACATAACCCTTTACAACGGTAAATTCATTGAACTTGTCCCAAACGAAAGAGCTCTTGAAACAATCAAGAATCAGGACCCGGGATCCTACGTATCAACCTCGGTTATAGTAAATGAGTTTCTATTCAAGAGACTTGGACAGATGAACGAGAGGGACATAGAGAACGAAGTCCGGTACACGCATGATATGGCTGTGGCAATAAAGCGGGTGGACGACAAGCAATCATCATTTGCGGTGCTCATGCCGGAATGGGACAAGGACGAGTTCATAAGTCTTGCAAGCAAGAACAAAATCCTCCCGCAGAAGTCCACATATTTTTATCCAAAAATACCTTCAGGGATTGCAATCAATAAACTTGATCCATAGGATGCCACTGTAGCTCAGGTGGTAGAGCAGCTGATTCGTAATCAGCAGGTCGGGGGTTCAAATCCCTCCAGTGGCTTATCTCACAGGAGACCATGTTTATCGCCTATTCCTCATCAATTATCTAATTTTGCTTTCCTGTAAGTTTATACGATTCAAATATTGCATTTCTGTTGTATTTTCAGGCATATATAATAAATCCATCGTCGTAATTTTTTGTCCACTTAATCTTGTATTAAACTTCGATTTGCAAATTTTCCAAGGATTTCAAAGAAGTAGACATCTCATCCTGCATACATATTTCAATTGTGCTGAACTCAAATCAGGGGAGAATGCACCAATCCCAAGTTCCGTAGCAATATTAAACCGCCAGCGACAGATGCAAATGACAAACCCTTTGCAACCATCAATTTTTGGGCGTACATATAACCACCTTCATATTCATGGAATTCAATTTCCAAGTCCCCTGAATATAGTTTCTTGGTTGGTAGCAAGTAATCCGGGATCGGTCCAAAGCCGGCTATGAACAATAGCCTCATATGGAGAACTAAGAGAATAGCAGTTATTAGGTCGTTGCTGTCATCTGGTGAACGTCCTAACTTTTGCAACAGAAATCCAATCGAAATTGAAGCAGTGAAAGACCCTGTGAAAGTAGGGTTCGCTTAGGCTTAGGAAACTTTCTAAAAGTGGATAAAAGGAAAATTTTAATATATATAATTACAATCACGTAATTGTAATGGCAAAGGAAACTATTCAAATAAGAATTGATGAAGACACTTCACGGTTTGTCGAACGATTGCTCCGGTCAGGGCTTTTCAAAACCAAGAGCGATGCACTTCGATATCTTTTAACCATGGGAATATCCGCTGCGTCCAAATTTCCAGATGTTGCCGAAAAAGTTGAACAGATTGAACATATCGAGAGATCAACTGGAAGCTCACCCATAATCTTAACAGGGAGTCTTAAAGAACTCCTCTCAAATAGAGACAGATTTAATTGAAATATATTGATACTAGCGTAATTTTCTCTGCACTTGACTCAGCTGACCTCTCAAGCATAAAATCGATAGAGTTCCTTAAGAAACCAGAAAAAGTGATTTCTGAACTAGTCATAGCTGAGCTGAACTCTGTACTGTTTCGTAATAGGAATTTTGTCCGCCTCATGGATGAACTTTCAGGTGACCGCAGTTCAAGTTCATACGCAGCAATTACCTACATTCTCCAAAAGTTTGCTCTTCTGTATCTTCCATCACAGCAAATCCAAATTGAAACCCCAATTGGGAGATACAGTAATGTCACGGCATTTGCAATTGAACTTGCAAGCAAAGTTCCCCTGAGAACCCTGCATCTATTACACCTATCCTATGCTCACTCGATAGCCAATTTAACAAGGTCCGAGATAGAGTTTGTGACTAGGGACAGGGAATTTGAAGTTTACAGTAATAGAATATACGCTGAAGTTGGGATCAAAATAAATTACCTGGTC